>JANPKF010000788.1:0-3676 GCA_031425895.1 Caulobacteraceae bacterium
GGCATTTTCGCCGGCGTTACCGCCGTCGCCGTCGATTCCGAGACCCTCGGCCTGCGCTTCCGGCGCGACCCTCTCTGCCTGGTGCAGATCTCAGCCGGCGACGGCGACGCCCATATGGTCCAACCGAACCGCGAGACCTACGACGCGCCCAACCTCAAGGCCCTGCTGACCGAACCGGCGGTGACCAAGATCTTCCATTTCGGTCGCTTCGACATCGCCCTGTTCGAACTGCACCTGGGCGTCATCACCACCCCGGTCTGGTGCACCAAGATCGCCAGCAAGCTGGCCCGCACCTATACCGACCGCCATGGCCTGAAGGACGTGGTCAAGGAGACGGTCGGCGTCGATCTCTCCAAGGCCCAGCAGTCCAGCGACTGGGGCGCGGCGACGCTCAGCCCCGAGCAACTTGCCTACGCCGCATCGGACGTCCTCTACCTGCACGCCGCCAAGGCCAAGCTGGAGATGATGCTGGCCCGCGAGGGCCGCACCGCCCTGGCCCAGGCCTGCTTCGACTTCCTGCCGGCCCGCTCGACCCTCGACCTGGCCGGCTGGGAAGAGGTCGACATCTTCGCCCACAGCTGAACAGTCCCTATCTAGGAAGCGAATGACCGCCCCCGCCGCCACCATCCCCCACAGCCGCATGGACGCCTGGCAACGCCGGTCGGCCCTGATCCGCGTGCTGCGCTGGTTGCTGCCGGCCCTGATGGGCGCGCTGGTCATCGCCCTGGCCGGCTTCTTCACCCTCAGTTCGATCCAGGCCCCGCAGAAGCTGCCCAAGGTCACCCAGACCGAGATCAAGCTGGTCGGGGCCCGCTTCATGGGCCGCATGGCCGACGGCCGCAGCTTCCTGATCGGGGCCGGCTCGGCGATGCGCAGCGACACCCTGATGCAGGAGGTGGTGCTGACCGATCCGGTTCTGACCCTGGGCGGCGAGACCGGCGCCCCGCAGCGGATGACCGCGAAGCGCGGCGTCTATGACGAGAAGACCCGTATCCTGCGGCTGACCGGCGATGTCCGCATCGACAACGGCAAGGGTCAACGTATCGCCACGAACGACAGCATAATTGATACCCGGACGGGCAAGATCAGCGGTCAGCAGGGCATTTCGGGCGATGGCCCGCTTGGCCAGGTTCAGGCAAACTCCTATGACGTTGACCGGGATACCGGCCGGGTCACCATGAAGGGCCGGGTCCGGGCCCGAATCGAGAAATAAGGCAGACGATGCGCAAGGTTCATGTGATGGCGGCGAGCGCCCTGGCGGCAGGCGCCCTGGCGATGGCCGGAGGGGCGTCCGCCCAGATCGCGCCCCGCTCCGACGCCCCGCTCCATATCGGCGCCGACGACATGGAGGCCTTCACTCAGGAGTGCCGCCAGGTCTGGAAGGGCGATGTCGAGGCCATGCAGGCCAAGACCCGCCTGCGCGCCCAGGTCGTCAATGTCTACGCCAGCAAGAAGGGCGACGGCTGCGGCGACACCGAGCGTCTGGTCGCCGAGGGCGACGTCTTCTACGTCCAGCCGGACCGGCGCATCCATGCCCAGAACGCCGTCTATACCCTGCGCAACGACACCATCGTCCTGACCGGCCGCGTTGTCGTGGTCCAGGGCGAGAACGTCGTCACCGCCGAGAAGGTGATCATCAACCTGACCACCGGCCAGTCGCAGCTGTTCGCCGGGACCAAGGGCCGCGGCAGCAAGAACCGCATCCGGGCCGTCATCTTCCCGGCCGGCAAGTCGCAATAGCCCATGACGGACGTCACCCAGGGCAATCCGGGCGAGGGGGTCGGCCTCGTCGTCGAAAATCTCGGCAAGCGGTTTGGCGATCGTCAGGTCGTCAAGAATGTCTCCCTGCGCCTGGCGCGCGGCGAGGTCGCCGGCCTGCTGGGCCCCAACGGCGCCGGCAAGACGACCTGCTTCTACATGATCACCGGCCTGATCCCGGTCGACAACGGCCGCATCCTGCTCGACGGGGCCGACATCACCGCCCTGCCGATGTACCAGCGGGCCCGTCTGGGCGTCGGCTACCTGCCGCAGGAAGCTTCGATCTTCCGGGGCCTGACGGTCGAGCAGAATGTCATGGCCGTCGTCGAGATGCGCCTGCCTGATCGCGACCAGGCGATCAAGACAACCACCAGCCTGCTGGAAGAACTGCGCATCGAGCACCTGCGCGCCGCCCCCGCCATCAGCCTGTCGGGCGGTGAGCGCCGGCGGGTGGAAATCGCCCGCGCCCTGGCCTCCGAGCCGGCCTTCATGCTGCTCGACGAGCCCTTCGCCGGCATCGACCCCCTGGCCATCGCCGACATTCGCGAGGTCATCGGCTACCTCAAGGGCCGCGGCATCGGCATCCTGATCACCGACCACAACGTCCGCGAGACGCTCGACATCATCGACCGCGCCTCGATCATCCACGCCGGCGAGGTGCTGTTCGAAGGCTCGCCGCAGGAGATCATCGACGATCCGGAAGTACGGCGGGTGTATCTGGGCGAGCGGTTCGGCCAGCCGGTGAACGTTTAGGCGTTTAAGGGTCGGTGCGACCTCCCTCCCCAATTCGGGGAGGGAGGCTAACCCTCCAGCTCCTTCAACAACGCCGGATCCCTTCGCGCCCGCAGCGCCAGGTCGTCGGCGTCGTCGCGGCCTTCCATGTCCAGCATGTCGCGCAGCCGGGGGATACGCTGCGCCGCCTCCTTGAGGTCGCCGTCATCGACCGAATTGGCCTTCAGCGCCGTCGCCACCACATGCTTGCAGGTCAGCCTGGAGCCCTCGAAGTCGGGGCAACTACACACCGCATCACGGCCGTCCGCCTTCTTCATCTCGACCACATAGGCGATGCCGCGCTCACCCATCACATGGGCCAGCACCCCGCCGGGACCGTAGTCGACCAGCTCCACCCAGCCGTGGCCGAAGTAGTTCTCGCCCCGCATAACCCGGGCCTCGGGGACGCCGTCGGTCAGGGCGGGGATGTCGAACAGCTGAGTCATGCTGCGATTCTAGCCGATTCGTTCACCCTTCGTCCTCGACCCGGTGCATGTCGTCGTCCGAGAGGCCGAAATGGTGGCCGATCTCATGCACCAGCACGTGGGTGATCAGCTCGCCCAGCGTCACATCCCCCCGCTCCGCCCACTCATCCAGCAAGGGCCGGCGATAGAGGAAGATGCGCGGCGGCAGCGGAGCGATGTCGAACACCGAGCGCTCGGTCAGGTCGACGCCATGGTAGAGGCCGGTCAGCTCGAAGACGTCCTCGATACCCAGCGCCGCCAGGGTCTCGTCGTCGGCATAGTCGTCGATACGGACCATCGCCTCCTTCGCGAGACCCCGGAACGGTTCCGGCAAGCCGTCGAACGCCGCCTGGGCCAGCACGGCGAAATCGTCCAGAGAGGGGGCGGCGGCATGGGTCCAGTCGGTCATTTGACTGATATGGCCCCTGTGCCTGTCAGGCGGAAGTGTTTGCGGTTCCGCCACCCGGACAGGCACAAGAAGAGAGGCTGCGCCCATTCGCCAGCGGCCTCTTCGCGCGAAGCAGGCTACAGGCGTAGGGTTAACGGTGATTCGAGGGGCTATTTCGCTTTGGGTGGATCCGACCTGATCCTGGCCGCAGCGACCGGTTCGGTCAGTCTGGCGATCTGCGCGACCCTTTGGGCGGTAGCCCAGCGCAGGGCCGGTGACGCACGCGCCAAAATCC
>JANPKF010000789.1:0-8044 GCA_031425895.1 Caulobacteraceae bacterium
CGGCAAGGAGATCGTCGGCGTCTCGACCGTGGTCAAGGAAGCCTACCTCGACCCGACCGACGAGACGGGCAAGTTCTACTGCGTGGATCTGGTCGCAAAGGCCCCGCTGCCCCGACCCTTCAGCCTTGCTGAAGCGAAGGAAGACAAGGCGCTGGCCGGCATGAGCCTGATCACCAGCTTCCGCCTGTCTGTCCAGCCGGTGACGGCGGACGAGTGGGCGCACATCATGGGCGTCGCCAGACGCTAGACGCCGATAGCCGCCCGGTTAAGGGCGCGCACCGCCGCAGGCGATGCGCGCGTCTCAGGTCTAGTGCCGGAACACGGCCGTCAGCGAGGGATCCTGCGGCATGTCGCGGTACTGGCGCAGCTCGTTGCGGCCGACCACCATGTGGTGAACCTCGTCCGGGCCGTCGGCGATGCGCAGGGTGCGGGTCTGGGCGTACATGCGGGCCAGCGGGGTGTGCTGCGAGACGCCGAGGGCGCCGTGCATCTGGATCGCCTGGTCGATGATCTCGCAGACCCGGACCGGAACCATGGCCTTGACCATGTGGATCCAGACGCGGGCTTCCTGGTTGCCGAGCACGTCCATCGCCTTGGCGGCCTTCAGCACCATCAGGCGCATGGCCTCGATGTCGATGCGGGCCTTGCTGATGAGCTCGATGTTGCCGCCGAGCTGGACCAGCTGCTTGCCGAACGCCTCACGCTTCATGCCGCGGGTGACCAGGTAGTCGAGGGCCTTCTCGGCCGAGCCGATGGCGCGCATGCAGTGGTGGATACGGCCGGGGCCCAGGCGCAGCTGCGAAATCTCGAAGCCGCGGCCCTCGCCCAGCAGCATGTTGCTGGCCGGCACCCGGACGTTGTCGAAGATGATGTGCATGTGGCCATGCGGCGCGTCGGGATCGCCGAACACATGCATGGCCCCGACGATCTTAACCCCGGGGGCGTCGGTCGGCACCAGGATCTGCGACTGGCGATGGTTGGCGGGGCCGTCGGGGCTGGTCTGGACCATGGTGATCATGATCTTGCAGCGCGGGTCGCCAGCGCCCGAGATGTAGTGCTTCTCACCGTTGATGACGTACTCGTCGCCGACCAGGGTGGCGGTGGTGTTGACGTTCTTGGCGTCGGACGAGGCGGCGTGCACCTCGGTCATGGCGAAGGCCGAGCGGATCTTGCCTTCCAACAGGGGCTTCAGCCACTTTTCCTTCTGTTCCGGCGTGCCGACGCGCTCAAGCACTTCCATGTTGCCGGTGTCGGGAGCGGCGCAGTTCATCACCTCCGACGCCATGCGGTTCTTGCCCAGCTCGACGGCGATGTAGGCGTAGTCGAGGTTGGAGAGGCCTTCGCCGGTCTCGGCGTTGGGCAGGAAGAAGTTCCACAGGCCCTCGGACTTGGCCTTGTCCTTGGCGGCTTCCAGCACTTCGAGCTGGCCGGGCGCATAGGACCAGATGTCGGCCTTGCCTTCACCCAGGCGCTCGAATTCCTCGCTCATCGGATTGACCGTTTCCGCGATGAAGCGCTTGACGTGCTCCAGCAGCGGCAGGGCCTTGGACGACATGCGGAGGTCGTTCATTTCGTCCTGCGGGCTCAGGCCAAAGGACGACTGGGCCTTGGTTTGAACTTCGGTCATTGCTGTTTCTCCCTGTGCGGCCTGTCTGATGGCCATGATTTAAGTGTCAGCCGATAAGGCCGTGGTCCCACATGTGGTCGGCGGCGCTGCCCAGCATCTGCAGGAACATGCGGTCGCCGCGTTCGGTCTGAGTAACGATCATCGCCGCGAAGAAGGCGGTGAGGAAGAGCAGGTAGGCGCCCCGCCCGTAGTCGCGCTTCAGGTCGTCCATCCCATAGCCGCTCACCCCAAGACCGGTGAGCGTGTCGTGATAGAGCCCCAGCAGTTCGGGCTCGGCCGCCCGGCGCGCATCGGGGCTCAACGCCCCGGCCAGGAAATAGGCGACGTCCGTCGCTCCTACCCCATAGGCATAGGACTGCCAGTCGAGGACGGTCAGCGGGTAGCCGCCCCGGTCATTGCCGAACATCATGTTGTCCGGGCGAAAGTCATTGTGGGTCAGGCAGCGCGGCGCTCCGGCGCCCTCGGCAACCGTGGCGGCGTTGACCGACAGCCAGTCGCCGGCCTTGATCCATTCCGGCGTCAGGCGCGGACCATAGCGGTCCTTGAAGGCCTGCCACAGCATGACAACCTGCTCGTCATGGCCCTCCCGCTGGCCGGCCGCCTTGGAGCCCGACACCCAGGGCATCTCGTCCAGCGCCGGGTCCTGCCAGTGGGAGGCGTGCAGCTTGGCCGCCTCGACAACCACCAGTCGGGCCTGCTCCAGGGTCACCCCGGTCAGCTGGTCGCCCTGCTCGGCCGGCGCCAGGTCTTCCATCATCAGGACGAAGTCGCTGGTCGCTTCATCGACGTCGGTGAAATAGACGCGCGGCGTGTGGATCAGGGCCCTGGGCGCCAGATCCTGATAGAATCGCACCTCGCGGATGTAGTTGCCCAGCATCACACCCGTGCCCCGGCTCTCCGGCGCGGCAGCCGGGAACTTGCCGACCAGCGAGTCGGGCGCATCCGGCCCCTTGCGGGCGTACGCCAGCGAAAACCGCACGCTGTCGCCGATCTGCCCGGTGCCCACGGCCTTGGCCGCAAAACCGCTGACAACCGCGTCGATACCGCCGGCCTGCAGAACCGCGGTCAGCCATCCGGCGTCGATCTCGCCCGGGGCGCGGATGTCGGGTTTGGTCAGGACAGTCATCAACGCCACTGTCGCACCGGGAATTGTTCGGAACAATCCGCTTCGAACAAACGTATGAAATTCACCGGGCGCCAGGCAGTGGGGAGATGGTAGGGGCGGCAGGACTCGAACCTGCAACCAGACCGTTATGAGCGGCCGGCTCTAACCATTGAGCTACACCCCCAGGAAGGGTTCTGCGCCTAGCATGACCCGTCTGCCGAAACCACAACGGGTTTGACAGGTCTTGTTCAGGGGCGCTGGGCTTAAAGTCGCCGCAGAGGGGGCCGATCAAGGCCCCCGCACTGGTCGGAGACATATGTGATGAAGAACCTGTTCCGGGCCGCCGCCGTCGGCGCCCTGATTCTGGCCGGAACCGTCGGCGCAAGCGGCGTGGCCATGGCCCAGACTGTCCCCTCGGCGGAGTCCGCCTTCAAGGCCACCACCCTCAACCTGTCGGCCTATGGCGAAACCCGCCAGGCGCCTGACATGGCCACCATCACGCTGGGCGTCACCACCGAGGCGCCCTCCGCGTCCGAGGCCATGAAGCTCAACGCCGACCGGATGACCCAGGTCATCGCCAGCCTGAAGAAGGCCGGCATCGACCCGCGCGACATCCAGACCAGCGGCCTGAACCTGAATCCGCAGTACGTCTATGTCGAGAACCAGCCGCCCAAGCTCAACGGCTACCAGGCCGCCAACACCGTCACCATCGTGGTGCGTGACCTGAAAAAGCTGGGCAGCGTCGTCGACGCCTCGGTGAACAGCGGCGCCACCAACGTCGGCGGCATCAGCTTCGGCATCGAGGACAGCCAGGCTTCCGAGGACAAAGCCCGCGTCGAGGCGGTCAAGGCCCTGCAAGCCAAGGCCAACCTCTACGCCCAGTCGCTCGGCTACAAGGTCGCGCGCCTGGTGACCTTCAGCGAGTCGGGCGGCTATGCGCCCCAGCCGCCGGTCGTCTACGCCAGCTTCGCCCGCGCCGAGAAGATGGACTCCGGCACCCCGGTCGAGGCCGGCCAGCTGAAGGTCCGCATCGACGTCTCGGCGACGTTCGAACTGGTTAAGTGAGTTAGAGGCCCGCCCGCTTGAACGCCGTGGCGAGGCGGGCCTTCATCTCGCGGCCGGGCAGCGACTGCTCGCTCGGCCCCTCCATCACCGCCGCATAGGCCAGCTTCTGACCGCCAGGCTTGGTCTCGACCGCGCCGGAGGCCCATGCCACCGTGCGGGCCCCGTCGGCGGTGCTGTTGCAGCTGATCGCCCGGTCGGCGCCCTGGGCGGCCAGCTGGGCGAAGTCCGTGGCGTTCAGGGTCGCGCCCGCACAGTCGGGCATCTCGCGCCCGCAGGCGGACGGGGCGCCATACTGGAAGGTCTTCTTGCCGGTCCCCTGCTCGACCAGGAAGACACAGCTGTTCTCACCGCCCACGGCGTCGGCCACGGTATTGGACAGGGTCTGGCCATCCACGCCCTTGGGCGCCGGTTCGCAGGCGGCCAGCAGCAGGGTGACGGCGGCAAGGGGCAGCAGGACGCGCATGGGGAAACCTCCAAATCGGGCAGGCAGATTGCGCGATTGGATCGGGGCCCGAAAGCCCTTTCCCGTCAGCGGGGCCCTTAAGCCGCGCGCTTGATCTCGTTCTGCTCGTCGAGCAGCACCACAACCGGGTTGTAGTTGCGGGCTTCCTCGGCCGGCAGCTGGCCGTAGGTCACGACAATGATCTTGTCGCCCTTCTGGACCAGCCGGGCGGCGGCGCCGTTGACGCCGAACACCTTCGACCCGCGCGGGGCCTCGATGGCGTAGGTGGTGAAACGGGCGCCGTTGGTGATGTTCAGCACATCGACCTGTTCGTTCGGCAGGATGCCCGAAGCGTCCAGCAGGTCGCGGTCAATGGCGATGGAGCCCTCATAATCGAGGTCCGCCTGGGTGACCGTGGCGCGGTGCAGCTTGGACTTCATCATGGTCAGGAGCATGGGGAGAAAAACCTCAGGCCGGTGATCGAGAAGACGGAGCCGCCACACACATTGGGCATCCGGGGAGAGGGCATATAGCGACTCCGGAACCCCGCTTCAATGCGGCGCAATATGAACACTGATCAGATACCGCCCGAACGCCCCCCTTTTCCGGGCTGGCGATCCGCGCAAGGCCAAGCGATCCTTGGTCCTCACGCAAAGGGAGGTATCGACCGTGCGCCGCATCATCGCAGCCTTGATTCTAGGCCTGCATTTCGTCTCCGGCCCGGCTGCCGCCGCAACCCGGATCGATGATCCCAAGGCCTTCATCACCAGGGTCTACGCCGACCTGATGAAGGGCCAGACCGACACCGGCGCGAACATCGACGAGTCCGTCGATCCGCCCGATGACATCTATACCCCCGCGCTGCAGAAGGCCTTCGACGACGAGGACAGGGACAGCAATGGCGAAATCGGCCGCCTGGATTTCTTCTTCTGGGTCAACGGCCAGGACTGGAAGCTCAGCGATGTCGAGGTCACCGACCGCAGCGTCTGGAAGCGGGCCGACCGCAAGATGGTGGCGGTGGGCTTCAAGAACTTCGATCAGGAGAGCAATCTGCTCTTCTACTTTCAGAAGGTCGGCGGCCGCTGGCTGATCGATGACGTCGAGTCCGTCGACGTCATCGAGGGCGAGGAAGGCTACGCCTGGGTTCTCTCCCTGATCCTCAAGTACGCCCGCGAGGAAGACTAGCCGCTCAGGCCAGCCCCACCTGTTTGCGCAGGAAGCCCGTAAGCTGCCCGTACTGCGGCGAGCGCCCCCGGAAGGTGCGCGACAGGTTCAGCAGCACGTCGGCATGGCTCTGGCCGGGATAGAGGTGGCTCTCGACCTCGACGCCCGCCGTCCTCAGCGCCTCGGCCAACCGCTCGGTGTTGCGCGGCCGCACCGTCTTGTCGGCGTCGCCGGCCACCAGGAAGGCGGCGGGTGAGCCGGGGCTGGCATAGTCGATGGTCTGATAGATCTTGTTATCCGGCGCCCCGGCGAAGGTCTTGCTGAGGACCGGCCCATCGAGGTTGGGGAAGTAGTAGGGTCCGGCCAGGCCGGCGAAGGCCTTGATGCGGCTGCGATCTACCCCGACCGCCTTCAGATAGCGCGGGTCCAGCGCCACCATGGCGGCGTTGTAGGCCCCGGCCGAGTGGCCGACCATGACGATGCGCGAGGGATCGCCGCCATGGTCCGGCGCATGATCGACGGCCCAGCGCACGGCCGACGCGACATCCTCGACGAAGCCGGGGAAGGTGACCTCGGGCGTCAGGCGATAGTCAGCGACGATGGTGACGAAGCCCTGGGCGGCCAGCATCTTGCCGGCCCACTGGTATTCCCGGCGCGAGCCGCTGTCCCAGCCGCCGCCGTAGACGAACAATGCGACCGGCGCCCCGGGCTTGCCGTCCGCCGGACCGTACACATCCAGCTTCTGGCGCGGATCGTCGCCGAAACTGACGTCCTTGATCAGGGTGTTGGCCGCATCGTCCGCCACCACCGCATCCAGGAACCGGGCGGGGGTGCAGGCGGCGAGAAAGGCGCCCGCAAGGCCGATCAGGCCGGTGCGTCGGGTCATCAGGCTCACTTCAATCTCCACGGTGGGAAGCGGCGGTTTTCCCCCGCGCGATAAAGGCAGACGCGGTTGCCGGCCGGGTCGGTGGTCCAGGCCTCGCGCCAGAGCCAGGTCTGGTCGTCCGGTCCGCTTTCGAAAACCACGCCCTTGTCGACGAGGGCCTCGACCTCTTCGTCCAACTGTTCGTGCTCGAAATAGACGCTCGCCGCTCCGGGCGTGGCGTCCGGGTCCAGGTGCAGCGAAAAGGTCGGCGGGTGTTCGCCGTCGCCATCGGGGCATTCGAAGCGGGCGTAGTGCGGGCTTTTGACGATCAGGATCAGGCCGAGCGCCTCATAGAAGCGGATCGACTCGTCGAGATCGTGGGCGGGGACGGTGACCTGGTTCAGGCGCATGGGAGTCCAGTTAGCTGTTCCGGAGCAGGCGACAAGGGCTCAAATCGCCTTGTGGGCCGGTCGTTCCAGGAGCGGGGAGACAAAGATGACCATGACGCCCCTCGACGCCTTCGGCAAGCAAGTGCCCTTCTCCCGCTTGTCGGGAGAAGGTGGCGGCGAAGCCGACGGATGAGGGCAGCACCGGCCTCGACGGTGATGACTTGGGAAGGATGATAGTCTGGCAATGACGCTGCCCTCATCCGACCTCCTTCGGAGGCCACCTTCTCCCGACAAGCGGGAGAAGGAATGCGGTTGGCCTTGCCATCCCCCCCCTTTTCGCCTATCAGCCTCGCCTTTCCGCGACTGCCGGGCCTAATGGCATGCCTTGGCGGTCCAGTTGCTACCTAAAGAGGACAGGGTTCGCCCTGAGCAAAATGCCGAAACTGAAGACCAAGTCGGGCGCCAAAAAGCGCTTCAAACTGACGGCAACGGGTAAGCTGAAAGCCGGCGTCGCCGGCAAGCGCCACCGCCTGATCAGCCACAATTCCAAGTACATCCGCCAGCAGCGCGGCACGAAAGTCATGAGCTCTTCCGACAAGAAGACCATCATGACCTACCTGCCCTACGGCCTTTAGAAGGGAGCGCTGACATATGGCTCGCGTCAAACGGGGCGTTACCGCCCACGCCAAGCACAAGAAGGTTCTCGAACAAGCCAAAGGCTTCTACGGGCGCCGCAAGAACACCATCCGCACGGCCAAGGCCGCGGTGGACAAGGCCGGACAGTACGCCTACCGCGACCGCAAGGTCCGCAAGCGCAGCTTCCGCAGCCTCTGGATCCAGCGCATCAACGCCGCCGCCCGTCTGGAAGGCTTCACCTACTCGCAGTTTATCCACGGCCTTGACGAGGCCGGGGTCGAGATCGACCGCAAGGTTCTTGCGGACATCGCCGGCCAGGATCCGACCGCGTTCAAGGCCATCGCCGACAAGGTTCGCGCCGCGCTGGCTTGATGGTTCGAGAGCTTCGCTCTCCAAGACCTGAAAAGGGCCCTCCGGTGTGAGCCGGGGGGCCTTTTGCTTGCGCGCAATCCCGGGACGAGATGATGACGCTGGAAGAAGAGACCGAACGACTGCAGGCACTGATCGGCGGCCTGACCGTCCTCGAGGCCGTGCGCAGCAAGCCGGGCGGTCTGTTCATCCAGCTTTCCAATCAGACGCGCCTCTTTGTGGACGCCCGGCCGGACGGCACGCTCGAGCTGTCTGTCACCGGCGGCAGCGGCTGGCAGGATGACGCCTGATGCGGCACGAGCAATTCCGCACCCGTCTCATCGCCGGCCCGAAGGGCCTGGTGCTCCTGCCCGTTCCCCTCGACCCGGCGGCGACCTGGGGT
>JANPKF010000790.1:0-1570 GCA_031425895.1 Caulobacteraceae bacterium
CGACGACCCCATCCTCTGGATCGAGGTCGAGGACAGCGGCGTCGGCATGGACGCCGAGACCTGCCAGCGCATCTTCTCCAGTTTCGAACAGGGCAGCACCGGCGTCACCCGCATCCACGGCGGCAGCGGCCTTGGCCTGGCCATCAGCCGCCGCCTGGCCCAGCTACTGGGCGGCTCGCTGACCGTGCGCAGCGACCTGGGTCAAGGCTCGGTCTTCCGCTTCGAGATCCCCCTGATGCTGGCCGAGGCCGCCCCCGTCCAGGCGCCGGACACCGAGCACGACTGGAGCGGCGGCGTCTCCGTCCTGCTGGCCGAGGACCATGTCATCAACCAGCGCATCGTCCGCATGATGCTGGAGCCCTTCGGCGCCACTGTGACCGTCGCCGCCAACGGCGCCGAGGCTGTGGAGCTGGCGTCGGGCCAGGTCTTCGACGTCATCCTGATGGACATGCAGATGCCGGTCATGGGCGGCGTCGAGGCCGCCGCCATCATTCGCGGCGCGGGCCCCAATGCCGCCACCCCCATCCTCGCCCTGACCGCCAACGCGCTGGCCGAACACCGCGCCGAATGGGCCGCCGTCGGGGTCGATGTCTTCATCACCAAGCCGGTCGAGATGCAGGTGCTGCTGGATCATGTGGCAGCCGCCGTGGCCGGCGCCCCCCGACAGAAGGAGCTTATGACCGCCTGAGGGTTGGCGGGCTCGCAATAGCGGCTAACCTGCCGCCCATGCGCAAAGCCCTGATCCCCCTCCTCGCCCTCTCCCTGATCGCCCTGCCCGCTTACGGCCAGGGCAAGCGCGAGATCGGCAACCTTGTCTACGACGGCGCCCCGGAGACCCCGGCCGCCCTCAGGGCCGCCATCGCCCCCTACTACAACGCCCGTTCGGCGGTGTTCGAGGACTGGCTTCCGGACGGCTCCATGCTGATCGCCACCCGCTTCGGCGACACCCAGCAGATCCATCGCGTGGAAAAGCCTGGCGCCGCCAGGACCCAGCTGACCTTCTTCAGTGAACCGGTGAACAGCGCCCAGGCTGTGCCGGGCACGCAAAGCTTCCTCTATCCCCGAGACGTCGGCGGGGCCGAATACTACCAGGCCTTCATCCGCACCCTCGACGGCGACGAGGTCCAGCTGACGGCCCCCGGCACGCGTAATTCGAACTTCGTGTTCAGCAAGGACGGCAAGACGGTGGTCTGGTCCCAGGTCACCCCCGGCAAGGGAGACTACGACATCATGCTGGCGGACGTCGCCAATCCGGAAGGCCGCAGGCTGGTCCACAAGGGGACCGGCGCGATGTCGCCTCTGGACGTCAGCCCCGACGGAAAAAGCGTGTTGCTCGGGCAGTACAAGAGCGCAGCCGAGTCGCATCTCTGGCTGCTCGACCTGGCCACGGGTCAGGCGCGCGCTCTGACCTGGCAGACGCATCGCATCGCGGCCTGGTCGGGCGGCAAGTTCACCGCCGACGGCCAGGGCATTGTCACCCTGACGAACGCCAACAGTGAGGTCTCCCGGCCCGTGGTTCTCGCTCTGGATGGAAAGGTGCGTGAACTTGGTCCCGTCATTGGCCCCACCG
>JANPKF010000791.1:0-6255 GCA_031425895.1 Caulobacteraceae bacterium
GGCGGCGGCGCGGAAGGTGTCGCCGGCGACGATCAGAACCTTGGCGCCCTTGCTCGTCAGGTCGGCGGCGATCTTGCCCAGCGTGGTGGTCTTGCCCGATCCGTTGACGCCGATGAACAGCACGACATAGGGCTTCGGGCCCGATAGCGGATCAAACACCCCTTCCCGGCTGACCAGTTCCTTGGTCACCAGGTCGGCCAGGGCTTCCTTGACCTCCTGGTCGGAGACCGACTTGCCGAACTTGGCGTCGCTGAAGGCCTGTGTGATGCGGCCGGCGGCGTGGGGGCCGAGGTCGGCCTCGATCAGCATCTCCTCCAGCTCGTCCAGTTGTTCCTGGTCGAGCGGACGCCGGAAAATTTCGGTGACCTGCTGGGTCATCACCTGCGAGGAGCGGGAAAGCCCGCTGGTCAGGCGCTGGAACCAGCCTTGTTTCTGTTCAGCCATGGCGGGGGTTTAACCTGCCTCGCCCTGCGGTGAAAGCGGCGTGGCTCATGGCCCCTTGCGCGGCAGGGGCAGGGCCAGCATGTCGGCGATCTCGTCGTCGGTGTTCACGTCGACGATGGCCTTGAGGGTGCGATCCTCCAGCGCCTCAGGCCCGTCCGGCCGGCCGAGCAGGCGGGCCAGCTTCACGGCCCATTTGTGCATGCGCAGATCGACGACGTCGCCCATGGGCCGCAGCCTGCGCCCAGCCGACCGGGCTTTCAAGTCCGTGTGAGGCGGCTTAGACCTTGGCCATGGAGCCGCTCCTGCCCAACCTCGAGACAGCCTTCCTGCTGTTCGACTACGCCGCCGTTCTGGTGTTCGGCGCCTCGGGCGCGCTCGCGGCCGCACGGCGGGGGCACGACATCGTCACCTTCGCCTTTTTCGCGGCGATGACCGGGGTCGGCGGCGGGACCCTGCGGGACCTGCTGATCGGGGCGCCGGTGTTCTGGATCAACAACCCGGGCTATCTGCTGGCCTGCATCACGGCGGCGATCGTCGTCTGGCTGGTCGGTCGGCGGACCTGGCGGATGAGCGCCCTGCTGTGGCTCGATGCCATCGGGATGGCGGCCTACTGCATCGTCGGGGCGGCCAAGGCGCTGTCGCTTGGCGTGCACCCGGTGTCGGCGGTAGTCATGGGGATGATGACCGCCTGCTTCGGCGGGGTGCTGCGCGATGTGGTGGCCGGCGAGCCGTCGATCCTTCTGCAGCGAGAGATCTATGTGACGGCGACGATCCTCGGGGCGGCGGTATTTGTCGTGCTGGCGGCGCTGGGCGGGGACCGGATTGTGGCCGGCGTGGTCGGGTTCGGCTGTGCATTCGCTTTGCGGGGCGCGGCGATCCACTGGAAGCTGGGGCTTCCAGGGTTCGATGGGCGGGAGCCGCCCGAGGAGGCGTGAGTGCGTCCTTCGACACTCCCGCCTATGGCTGGCTACTCAGGATGACGAAATTCAGTGCAAGCCAAAAAGCGGTCGTCATCCTGAGTAGCGGCCGCAGGCCGCGTGTCGAAGGACGCAACCCAGGTCAGGCCAGCACGGCCAGCGCCCGCATCCCATCATGTCCGGTGATGCGCATCTGCCGGAGGGACCCAGCCTCGGCCTCGCCGTCGAAGGCGATCTCCGTGAAGTCCGGCGCCCGTGCCAGACCCGGCCGCTCGACCAACCCTTCCAGCACCTTGCCGACCCGCGCCTCCAGGTGCCGGCGCAAGGCCGCCGCCCCGGCCTGGCGCAGCCTTGCGGCCCTGGCCTTGATCACCGGGCGTGGCACAGGCGGCATGCGCGCCGCCGGGGTGCCCGGTCTGGGGCTGTAGGGGAAGACGTGGAGGTAGGAGAGGCCCGCCTCCTCGACCAGCTTCACGGTGTTCTCGAACGCCTCGTCCGTCTCGGTCGGGAAACCGGCGATGAGGTCGCAGCCGAAGGCCACATCCGGGCGCACGGCCCTCACATCGGCGACCAGCTTCAGGGCGTCGGCGCGCAGGTGACGGCGCTTCATGCGCTTGAGGATGAGGTCGTCGCCGGCCTGCAGCGACAGGTGCAGATAGGGAACCAGGCGCGTCTCGGTGGCCAGCACCCGCATCAGGTCAGGGTCGATCTCGGCGGCGTCGATGCTGGAGAGGCGCAGGCGCGGCAGGCCGGGGACCAGCTTGAGGATGCGGGCGACGAGCTGACCAAGGGTCGGCGTCCCCGGCAGGTCGGCGCCCCAGCTGGTCAGATCGACGCCGGTCAGCACCACCTCGTTCCAGCCCTCGGCGGCCAGGCGTCCGATGCGCTCGACGATCTCGCCGGCCGGAGCCGAGCGGCTGTTCCCGCGGCCGTAGGGAATGATGCAGAAGGTGCAGCGGTGGTCGCAACCGTTCTGGATCTCGACATAGGCGCGGGCCCGATCGCGCAGGCCGTCGCTGAGGTGGGCGGCGGTCTCGCGCACGCTCATGATGTCGTTGACCCGGACGCGGCCAAGCTCCGGCTGCGGCAGCAGGGCGCCCGGCGCGGCCTTCTCGGCGTTGCCGAGGACGAGGTCGATCTCGTCCATGGCCGCGAACCCGGCCGGGTCGATCTGGGCGGCGCAACCGGTGACGACGATGCGGGCGTGCGGGTTTTCGCGGCGGGCCTTGCGGATGGCCTGGCGGGCCTGGCGAACGGCCTCGCCCGTCACCGCGCAGGTGTTGAAGACGATGGCGTTCGTGACACCGTCGGCCTCGGCCCGGGCGCGAATCTGCTCGGACTCATAGGCGTTGAGCCGGCAGCCGAAGGTGACGACGCGGGCGCCGCTCTTCGTTTCCGCGATAGCGGGCGTATCCATGACCTCTTCGGTCAAAACAGCGTTCCAAGAGCGAACCCGGCGACGAACCCGGACTCACCCTTCGGCTCGTCCATGGCCCGGATGCGATCATTGTACTTCGCCAGCCAGTCGGCGTTTTCCTGCTGCTGGGCGGCCATGTAGGCCTGGAAGTCGTCCTTGTAGTCCGGATGCCAGCGGCTGAGGGGCGGGCGGCCCGCCGCCACATCTTCGGCAGCCCAGCGGATGCGGGCCGCGTCCGTGGCGCGATCGACGTCGTTGTCGGGGCAGAGGATGTAGAAATGGCCCGCCGAGATGCTGGCGATCATATGGTCGACCACCTGGTCAGAGGTCCAGGCGGCCGCCGGTTTGTCGCCCTGCCCTCGCGCGGTCATGCCGGTGAAGGTGTAGCCGGGCACCAGCAGATGGGCGCTGACCTGGCAGTCCGGCGTGTTGCGCAGGGTGTGCTGCAGGCCTTCGGTCAGGGCCTTCACCCCGGCCTTGGTGACGTTGTAGGCGGTGTCGCCGGGCGGGGTGGTGATGCCCTGCTTGGAGCCGGTATTGATGATCAGGCCGGGCGTTCCCTGGTCGATCATCGTCTGGGCGAAGGCCTGGACACCGTTGATGACGCCGAACAGGTTGACCTCGATCAGCGCCCGCCAGCGATCGGGCCGCTCGATGGCCGAGCCGCCGCCGCCGATGCCGGCGTTGTTCATCATCACATGGATCTCGCCGTACTGGGCCCGGGTCGCGTCGCGCAGGGCCTCGACAGCGCGCGGATCGGACACATCCGTTGGCACGGCCATGGCCCGGTCGCCGGCGGCGAGGTCGGCGACGGCCGCCAACAGCTTTTCGGCGTTGATATCGGCAAGGACGACGTTGAGCCCGAGCGCCAGGAACCGGCGTGCGGCGGCCAGGCCGATACCGTCGGCGGCTCCGGTAATGACGGCGGTGTGGCCGGATTTCAGGGCGGGATGGGTCATGCCGCGATGGCCTCCGGCAGTCGGCCAGTGAATTCGACCTCGACCGGGCCGGTCATGATCACGTGGTTGTCGGCTTCGCGCCATTCGATGGTCAGCTCGCCGCCATCCATCAACACCGTCGCCTTGCGGGCCGAAAGGCCCCGGCGGGCGGCGGCGACCAGAGCCGCGCACGCGCCAGTCCCGCAGGCGCGGGTCATGCCGGCGCCGCGTTCCCAGACGCGGAAGCGGATGCGGTCGGGCGCCTCGATGTGGGCGAAACCGACGTTGACGCCTTCCGGAAACAGCGGGTGATGCTCAAGCATGCTGCCCAGGCCCCGCACCATGCTCTCCTCCGGCTCATGGTCGAGGAAGAAGACGACGTGGGGATTGCCCATACTGACCGCGCCGGGGGGCTGCAGGGTCTGACCGACCGGGCCGGCGAGAACCTCGATGCGGCGGGTGTCGAGCTCTTCCGACAGCGGGATCTGACGCCAGTCGAGGCCGGGCTCGCCCATGTCGACGCTGATCTGACCTTCAGGGCCACGGCCGGCATGCAGCAGGCCGGCGCCGGTTTCGATGACCACCGCGTCCTTGCCGCTGGCCTGCATCAGGAGCCAGCCGACGCAGCGGGTGGCGTTGCCGCAAGCGTCGACCTCGCCGCCGTCGGCGTTCCAGATTCGCATGAAGGCGTCGGCCCGCTCGGAGGCCTCAAGGCCGATCAGTTGGTCGCAGCCGATGCCGTCCACTCGGTCGGCGATACGGCGTGCGTCGTCGGCCGTGGGGCGGAACGGCTGCTCGCGGGCCTCGACGACGACAAAATCGTTGCCGAGCCCATTCATCTTCAGGAACGGACGGGACATGGAGCGGGCTATATAAGGCAAATCAGTCTGGATCGTGAGGGGTTGCGCGCGCATGGCGCAGGCAGATGGCGAAGAACGGGACAAGGGCTGGCGGCTGCGGGCCCGGTTGCGGGCGCTTTACCATGGGGACTCGCCGGTCGCGGTGAGGTTCCGGCTGGGCATCATCGTGCTCGACCTGGCCATCGTCGCCTTCTTCGTGGCCGCGCCGATCCTCAAGGAAACCCGGGCGTTCTACGCCATCGACTACGCCATCGCGGCCTTCCTGGTGCTGGACCTGGGAGCCCGCTTCCTGGCGGCGCCTGACCTGAAGGCCTGGATCAAGCGGCCCCTGGTCTGGGTGGACCTGGCGGTGCTGGCGACCCTGCTGTTTCCGGTCTGGCTGGCCAACTTCGGCTTCCTGCGGGTGCTGCGACTGTGGACCCTGATCGAGAGCGAGTTCTTCTGGCGCACGGTCGGCAAGAAGATCGACAACACCCGCTACGAGGAACTGGTCAAGGCAGGAACGCGGCTGCTGACCTTCATCTTCGTCATCACCGGCTTCGTCTATGCGACCTTCATCGGCCGCTACGAAGGGATCGGCGGCTGGATCGACGCCCTCTACTGGACGGTGACCAGCCTGACGACGACGGGCTACGGCGACATCAGCCTGCCGGGCGTCTGGGGCCGGCTGTTGTCGATCGGGGTGATGCTCGGCGGGGTGTCGCTCTTCATCCGGCTGATGCAGGTGCTGGTGCGGCCGCACAAGGTGCGCCACCCCTGCCCGACCTGCGGCCTGATCCTGCACGATCCCGACGCAGTGCACTGCAAGGCCTGCGGTGTGGTGCTCTGCATACCGAACGAGGAATAGGGTTCCGGGGCGCTCCGCCCTATCATTCGATTGCAGAGCAAGACCCGGAGCGTCGGCGCATCGGCTTCCCTTCACAGTGTGGACACACACGAAAGGGACAGCCATGAGCACCGTTCTCGCCTTCAAGGCCGCCATGAGCGCACCAAAGACCCCGACCGAACTGGACCCGCGCTGGCTGCGCGTGCAGGCGCGCGACGCCGGCGCCGACGGGGAATTCTTCTATTCGGTGGCGACGACCGGGGTCTACTGCCGCCCGTCCTGCGCCGCCCGGCCGGCCAATCCGAAGAATGTCGCCTTCCACCTGACGACGGCCGAGGCGGAAAGCGCCGGGTTCCGGCCCTGCAAGCGCTGCAAGCCGGACCAGCCGCCGAAGGCCGAGCGGGATGCGGCCCTGATCGCCCGCGTCTGCCGGATCATCGAGGCGGCCGAGGAGCCGCCGGCGCTGGAGGCGCTGGCGCGGGCGGCGGGGCTGTCGCCGCACCACTTCCACCGGCTGTTCAAGGCCGTGTCCGGGGTGACGCCCAAGGCCTATGCCGACGCGCACCGGGCCATGCGGCTGCGCGAGGGGCTGGAGACAGCGGGCAGCGTGACCGAGGCCATCTATGACGCCGGCTTCAACTCGGCCGGGCGGTTTTATGAGGCGTCGGACGCCCTGCTGGGGATGACGCCCCGGGCCTGGCGGGCCGGCGGCGAAGGCGCGGAGATCCGGTTCGCGGTCGGGGAGTGCTCGTTGGGAGCCATCCTGGTTGCGCGCAGCGACAAGGGAGTCTGCGCCATTCTGTTGGATAACGATCCGGACGTCCTGGTGCGCGACCTGCAGGACCGCTTCCCG
>JANPKF010000792.1:0-7332 GCA_031425895.1 Caulobacteraceae bacterium
TCAACGGCGAGATCGCCGAGTTCCGGTTTGCTGATCCGGCCTCGCCGACGCTGGTGCTGGATCCGACCGACCCGGGCGTAAAGTACGTCCTGATGCCGCTGCGGGTTTGATCCCAGCCCTCAAAGCCGCCGTGAGTGGTCCTTCTCCCCTTGTGGGAGAAGGTGGCGCGAAGCGCCGGATGAGGGGTTGAAGACTCTTCCAGCTGCGACGGGCGGTTGTCGCGGGCTCGGCATGAGCGGTGCGACCCCTCATCCGTCGGCTTCGCCGCCACCTTCTCCCGCAAGGGGAGAAGGGAGACCGGAGGCGAACCCTCTTGCCGCCAACGCGGTCCGCTCCAGTTCCAGACTCACAGTCGGGAGCTGCCCATGATCGCCCTTGCCCTCACCTTTATGCTCGCCGCCGCCGCCGAGCCCTCCCTCGCCGGCGACTGGACCGTCGATCTCGCGGCCAAGCCGGACGAGCCCTACACCAAGCCCATGACCCTGACCCTCAATGCCGACGGCACGGTAAGTGGCAGCTTCTACGAGAGCGATATCCAGGCCGGTCGATGGGAGACCTCGCGCGGCCGCACCTGCGCCAGTTTCCGCACCACCGACGGGGCGGGGCCGTATCACACCTCCGTCTGCCTGATCGGCGACAAGGCGGTCGGCCAGACCTGGGCTGAACATCGCAACTTCCTGTTCAACTGGGACGCCGTGCGACCCGCCGCCCGGTGACTGTCTCGCGCAGCGTGACTGTCACCGTTCAGCGCAAACGGTGACCGTCATCCGGCTGCGCCGGAGGACAGTCACCCCGAACTGTCCTAAAGACGGGCGGTAATCTTTCCGGACCGTCTTGCCCCCCTCCGCCCTCACCAGCCTGACCCTGACCAACTTCCGCTCCTACGAGCGCGGGAGCCTGGAGCCGCATGGGCGCTCGGTGTGGCTGGCCGGGCCGAACGGGGCGGGGAAGACCAACTTGCTTGAGGCCATCTCCCTGCTCAGTCCCGGCAAGGGGTTGCGGGGCGTCGGGCTGGCCGAGGTCGGACGGCGGATGCCGGGCGAGGCGGTCGGGCGGGCCTGGGCCGTCTCGGCGCGGGTCTCCGACGGCGAGGATGAGGTGCAGCTGGGGACCGGCACAGAGACCGCCGGGTCCTCGCGCCGCCTGACGCGGGTGGAGGGCACGACCGTGCCCCCCGGCCGGCTGACCGACCATATCCGCCCCGTCTGGCTGACGCCGGCCCAGGACCGGTTGTTTCTCGAGGCGGCCGGCGACCGGCGCCGTTTCTTCGACCGGCTGGTGTTCGCCGCCGAGCCGCTGCACGCGGCCCATGCGACGGCTTACGACAAGGCCCTGCGCGAGCGGATGCGCCTGTTGACCGACGAGGGGGCCGCCCCGGACCCGCTGTGGCTGACTGCACTGGAGGCCCGGATGGCCGAGCATGGAGCGGCCCTAGCGACGGCAAGGGCCCGTACCCTCTCCGCCCTGCAGGCCGAGATCGACAGCCGCACCGACCGGCCCTTCCCGCGCGCCAATCTGTCCCTGACCGGCGAGTGGGAAACCCTAGCCGCCCAGGGGGTTGACGAGGCCGGGATCCTGGCCCGTTTGACCCCGGCCCTGGCCGCCTCGCGGCCCCGCGACGCCTCGGCCGGACGGGGTCTGACCGGCCCTCACCGGGGCGACTTGAGCGTCGTTCACGCCGAAAAGGACCGCCCGGCCGCCGAATGCTCCACCGGAGAGCAGAAAGCCTTGATTCTGAACCTGGTTTTGGCCCAGGCGGCGCGACTTTCTGCTGCAATTTCCGGCCCGAATCCTGTACTGTTGCTGGACGAAGTCGCTGCCCACCTGGACCCGTTTCGACGGGCCGCCCTGGCGGACGAAATCGCGGCGCTGGGTCTGCAGGTGTTTCTCACCGGCACGGACGCTTCGCTGTTCGACCCCTTCAAAGGTCGGGCCCTGGGACTCCGCGTGGAGCCGACCGGCCTGACCGTTCTGGACGACTGAATGACCGACGAAACGACTGGCGATGTCCCGGAGATCAACCCGGACAAGACCCCCCTTGCCCAGCAGACCGCCGAAGAGGGCGCCGCCGCCTACGGCTCCGATTCCATCAAGGTTCTCAAAGGGTTGGACGCGGTGCGCAAGCGCCCCGGGATGTACATCGGCGATACCGATGACGGTTCGGGCCTGCACCACATGGTCTATGAGGTCGTCGACAACGCCATCGACGAGGCGCTTGCCGGCTGGGCGACCCGCGTCGAGGTGATCCTGAACGCCGACGGCTCGGCCACGGTCAGCGACGACGGCCGCGGCATCCCCACCGACATCCACGAGGGCGAAGGCGTCTCGGCGGCGGAGGTCATCATGACCCAGCTGCACGCCGGGGGTAAGTTCGACCAGAACAGCTACAAGGTCTCCGGCGGCCTGCATGGCGTCGGCGTCTCGGTCGTCAACGCCCTGTCGGACTACCTGCTGCTGAAGATCCACCGCAACGGCAAGCAGCACGAGATGCGTTTCGAGCGCGGCGATGCGGTGACCTCGCTGGCCATCACCGGCGACAGCCCCAAGCGCGACAACGGCGAGCCGCTGACCGGCACCATCGTCACCTTCTTCCCGTCGCTGGAAACCTTCAGCCACATCAATTTCGAGCGCAAGACGCTGGAGCATCGCCTGCGCGAGCTGGCCTTCCTCAACAGCGGCGTGACCATCTATTTCCGCGACCTGCGCGACGCCGAACCCTACGAAGAGATCATGCACTACGAGGGCGGCATCGAGGCCTTCGTGCGCCACCTCGACAAGGCCAAGACGCCGCTGGTCAAGACGCCGATGATCATCCGCGGCCAGCGCGAGAAGGTCCAGGTCGACCTCGCCCTGTGGTGGAACGACAGCTATCACGAGACCATGCTGTGCTTCACCAACAACATCCCGCAGCGGGATGGGGGCACCCACCTGGCCGCCTTCCGGGCGGCCCTGACGCGAGTGGTCGGCAACTACATCGAGAGCTCCGGCATGGCCAAGAAGGAGAAGGTCTCGGTGACGGGCGAGGACGCCCGCGAAGGCCTGACCTGCGTGCTGTCGGTCAAGGTGCCGGACCCCAAGTTCTCCAGCCAGACCAAGGACAAGCTGGTCTCCTCCGAAGTGCGCCCGGCCGTCGAGGGGCTGGTCCAGGAAGGCCTGGCCACCTGGTTCGAGGAACACCCCGTCGAGGCCCGCATCCTGGTCGGCAAGGTGGTCGAGGCGGCCGCCGCCCGCGAAGCCGCCCGCAAGGCCCGCGAACTGACCCGTCGCAAGAGCGCGCTCGACATCACCAACCTGCCCGGCAAGCTGGCCGACTGTCAGGAGCGTGATCCGGCCAAGTCCGAACTGTTCCTCGTCGAGGGCGACAGCGCCGGCGGCTCGGCCAAACAGGCCCGCAACCGCGAGAACCAGGCCGTTCTGCCGCTGCGGGGCAAGATCCTCAATGTCGAGCGGGCGCGGTTTGACCGTATGCTGGGCTCCGACCAGGTCGGCACCCTGATCACGGCGCTGGGGGCCGGCATCGGCCGCGACGACTTCAACATCGAGAAGATGCGCTACCACCGCATCGTCATCATGACCGACGCCGACGTCGACGGCGCCCACATCCGGACGCTTTTGCTCACCTTCTTCTACCGGCAGATGCCGCAGGTGATCGAGCGCGGCTACCTCTACATCGCCCAACCGCCGCTCTACAAAGCGTCCAAGGGCCGGTCGTCGCGCTATCTGAAGGACGATGCGGAGATGGAAATCTTCCTCATCGACGAGGGCGTCGATGGGGCCGAACTGGATCTCGCCAACGGCGAGCGGATGACCGGCGCCGATCTGCTGGCCCTGGTGCAGACCGCGCGCGGGGCCCGGGCGAACATCGAGCGCCTCTCGGCCCGCGCGCCTGCGTTTGCGATCGAACAGGCGGCCCTGTCCGGCCTGTTCGCCGAGGACACCGATGTGGTCAAGGCCGCCGCCCGCCTCGACCTCTACGCCGAGGAAGGCGATGGTCCCTGGACCGGCGAGCCGGCCGTCGGCGGCGGCTACAGCTTCACCCGCATCAAGCGCGGCGTCTCGGAGAAGGTCGTGCTGGACGACCAGACCCTGCACGCCGCCGACGCCCGCCGCCTGGCCGAACGGGCCGTGGCCCTGGCGGAGACCTTCTCGGCCCCGGCCACCTTCCGCCGCAAGGACAAGAGCCAGACGGTGCGCGGTCCGCTCGACCTGATGAACGCGGTGATGGAGGCCGGCCGTCGCGGCCTGACCATCCAGCGCTACAAGGGCCTGGGCGAAATGAACCCCGAACAGCTGTGGGAAACCACCCTGGACTCCGAGGCCCGCACCCTGCTGCAGGTCAAGGTCAACCACGCCGATGATGCGGATGACATGTTCAGCCGCCTGATGGGTGATCTGGTCGAGCCGCGGCGCGAGTTCATCCAGGCCAACGCGCTGGATGCCGAGGTGGACGTTTAGGGGGTGTCCGCAAGGCCCGTTAAACTCTCCCCCCGCGAAGCGGGAGGAGGACAGATTTCGAGCCTAAGCGAGAAATCAGGAGGCGGGCCCCACCGGCGGCAAGGGATTATCGTCAGGCAGGGGAGCCCCCCTCCTGCTCTGTCGCTGGGCGCTCCAGAGCGGTCCTCCCCCCGCTCGCGGGGAGAGAGTTTGGTCTAGCGAGCCTTAGCTACGGGCCGTGCGATAGATGGCGTCTACCGCTTCATCAATGTCACGCATCACCCACGATGCAGTTAGACGTAACGTGCGAACGCCCTGCTCCAACACCCAGGCGTCTCTGCGTTGGTCGCGCTCGGCGCGGCCGTCATCTCCGTGGCTTGCGCCATCGATCTCCACGGCCAGCCGAACTGCGTGGCAGTAGAAATCCAGCACGTACTTGCCGAGTGGATGCTGTCTGCGGAACTTGAGCCCGTCCAGCCGCCGCGCGCGCAGTCGGCCCCAGAGCAACACTTCAGGAGAGACCATGCCCCCGCGCAGGATCCTGGCCCTTACTGAGGCCTCTGCCAGCGGTCCGGACCTGCCCGAGACGACTGTCAGCACGGCCTGCCCATAGCGCTCCAGCTTGCCTTCGCCCACGCCGCTGATCGCCGCCAGCGCAGGTAGCGTGTCCGGCTTGCGCTGGGCGATCTCCGCCAGGGTCGCATCGTGGAAGATTACGTAGGGCGGCACGTGCTGGTTCTGCGCTTCATCGCGGCGCCAAGCGCGCAGGGCTTCAAACAGAGGCTGGTCGTCCGCCGTCAACGTCGCCAGCACATCCTTCCGCCCCTTGCTCGCCCGCGTCTTCCCGGCCGCCGCCGCCCGCGTCGAGTCCTTGCGGATCTGCACCGTCCGTTCGGACTTCCAGACCGCCCGAACGCCATCAATCTCGCCCAGTCCGATCAGCGGCCGCCCGTCATTGGGGTCTTCCTTGAGCAGGCCCTCGAACAGCAGCTGGTCGATCAGGTCCCGCCAGGCGTGCTGGCTGAGCTCCGTTCCGATCCCCCAGGTCGACAGCCCGGCCTCGAAATCCGAGACGTCCTTGGTCTTGCCCAGCAGGTGGTCGACGAGCCGCCCGCGTCCGAACCGGCCGCCCAGACGGTGGGTCGCCGCCAGGGCCTTGGAGGCCGACTGGGTGACGTCGATGCTTTCGGGCGGCGCCAGACACAGGTCGCACTGCCCGCAGCGCTCGACCCGCTCCTCGCCGAAATAGCGCCGCACCGCCGCCGCCCGGCAGGCGGTGCCCTCCATCATGCCGTAGAACTGGCGGATCTTGCGGGCCTGGACCTGCTTGACCTCCGGCGCCATGTCGCGGCTTTCCAGCCGACGGAAGGCCCAGGCCATGTCGGCGCTGCTGTAGAGGGTGATGCCGTCGGCCGGCTGGCCGTCGCGCCCGGCCCGGCCGATTTCCTGCCAGTAGGCCTCGATGCTGGCCGGCGGATCGGCGTGGATGACATAGCGGACGTCCGGCTTGTCGACGCCCATGCCGAACGCGATGGTCGCCACCATCACCGCCTCGTCGGCCTCGAGGAACTGCTCCAGCCGCCGGCCGCGCAGGTCCTTCTCCAGCCCCGCGTGAGAGGCCAGGGCGGGGGCCCCGGCCTCACGCAGCTTGGCCGCAAGCTCGTCGGCGCCGACACGGCTGCCGCCATAGACGACGCCCGACTTGCCCGGCCGCTGGGCGACCAGTTCCAGCACACGCTTGTGGCCTGTGCCGATCTTGCGCTCCGCGTTCAGCGCCAGTTCGGGCCGGGCGAAGCTGTCGACGAACTCGGCCGCATCCTGCAGGGAAAGCTGGTTGCGGATGTCTTCGCGCGTACGGGCGTCGGCGGTGGCGGTCACGGCGATGCGGGGCACGCCCGGGAACCGCTCGGCCAGCCGCCCAAGCAGCCGGTAGTCGGGCCGGAAATCATGGCCCCACTGACTGACGCAGTGGGCTTCATCAATGGCGATCACGGATAGCGGCAGACGGGCCAGCCGCTCCAGCATGTTGCCGGACGAGAGGCCTTCCGGCGAGATGTAGAGCAGGTCCAACTCGCCCCGGTCGATGCTTTCCCAGATCTCCTGACGCTCGAACGGGGCGATGTTGGAATCCAGCCGCGCCGCCGCCACGCCCGACTGGCGAAGGCTCGCCACCTGGTCGCTCATCAGGGCGATCAGCGGCGAGATGACCAGGCCAAGGCCCGGCCGGATCATCGCCGGGATCTGATAGCAGACGCTCTTGCCCCCGCCGGTCGGCAGCACGGCGACGACGTTGCGGCCGGCCAGCACCTCCTCGATGACGTCGGCCTGAAGCCCTCTGAACTCTGCATGGCCGAAGACCCGGCGCAGGGTCTCGCGGGCGGTGTCGAGGGTCGGAGAATCGGTCACGAGCGCCTTATGCCACGCGCTGGCCGAAGGGGGAGCGGAAAGGGCGGCTCTGGACGGCATGATGCGGGGCCGAGGTTGGACCGTGAACAATGTTCCTTTTTTGTTCTGGTCGCAACCCCGGACGCGGGGCCTATGTTCAGCGCCATGTCCGCGATCCTCTACATGGACGCCGTGATCGCCCCCAACCGCTCGATGGGCGGGATGGGGTTCAAGGTCGTGCTCGGCCTGCTGGGCGGGATGGCCGCGGTGGTCAGCATCTTCTTCTTCGCCATCGGCGCCTGGCCCGCGCCGCTGTTTCTCGGACTCGACGTGGTGCTGGTCTACGTCGCGCTGAAGGCCAGCTTCCGCGCCCTGAACCGCCGCGAACGCCTGCGGGTCAGCGCCGAGACCGTCGAGGTCATCGAGGAGTCAGAGGGCAAGAGCCGCACCGTCTGGTCCTCCCCCACCGCCTTCACCAACGTCGATCTCGAAGCGCTCGGCGAGCATGAGATG
>JANPKF010000793.1:0-6615 GCA_031425895.1 Caulobacteraceae bacterium
GGCCGTCGCTGTTCGGGGTGCTGATCATCACCCTGGTCTATGTGCCGATCTTCGCCCTGACGGGGGTGGAGGGAAAGATGTTCCACCCCATGGCGATCACCGTCGTCATGGCCCTGACGGCGGCGCTGATCCTGTCGTTGACCTTCGTTCCGGCGGCGGTGGCGATGTTCGTCACCGGCAAGGTCGAGGAGAAGGAGAGCCGGGTGATGCGCGGCGCCCGCAGGCTGTATGAGCCGGCTCTGGACGCCGCCCTGCGCCTGCGGACAGCCTTCGTGGCCGGGGCGGTGGTGCTGGTCCTGCTGACAGGTCTGGTCGCCAGCCGCATGGGTTCGGAGTTCGTGCCGAACCTGGACGAGGGCGACATCGCCATGCACGCCCTGCGCATTCCAGGCACCAGCCTGACCCAGGCCATCCAGATGCAGACCGCCCTTGAGGCCAGGCTCAAGCAGTTCCCGGAGGTCGAGCGGGTCGTCGCCAAGATCGGCACCGCCGAGGTGGCCACAGACCCGATGCCGCCCTCGGTCGCCGACACCTTCATCATGTTGAAGGACCGCAAGGATTGGCCCGACCCCCGCAAGCCCCGCGCGGAGTTGGTCGACGAGATGCAGGCGGCCGTCGCCAGGATTCCGGGCAACAACTATGAGTTCACCCAGCCGATCCAGATGCGGTTCAACGAACTGCTTTCGGGGGTGCGGGCGGACGTTGCGGTCAAGGTGTTCGGCGACGATCTCGATCAGCTGCTCGCCGTCGGCGACAGCATCAAGGGCATCGTCGATGGGATCGAGGGCGCCCAGGACGTCGGGGTCGAGCAGGTCACCGGCCTGCCGGTCCTGCAGATCAAGCCAGACCGGGCGGCGCTGGCCAGGCTGGGTCTCAACATCGACGATGTGCAGCAGGTCGTCGCCACCGCCTACGGCGGCGCGGTCGCTGGCCAGGTGTTCGAAGGCGACCGCCGGTTCGATGTCATCGTTCGCCTGCCCGAGGATATCCGGCGCGATGTGGACGCCATGGGTCGGCTGCGCATTCCGCTGCCGTCCGGCGGCGAAGGTACGCGGGGCTTCGTGCCCCTGGCGGAGGTCGCCACCATCTCGGTTGAGAAGGGTCCAAACCAGATCAGCCGTGAGGACGGCAAGCGCCGGGTCGTGGTCACCGCCAATGTGCGTGGCCGGGACCTGGGGTCGTTCGTCCAGGAGGTGCGGCAGAAGGTCGGGGCCGAGGTCGAGGTTCCGCCCGGCTACTGGATCACCTACGGCGGGACCTTCGAACAGCTGATCTCGGCCGCCAGGCGGCTGCAGCTGGTCGTGCCGGCCGCCCTGCTGCTGATCTTCGGCCTCCTCTACGGCCTGTTCCGCAGCTTCAAGGACTCGGCCATTGTCTTCTCCGGCGTGCCTCTGGCGCTGACCGGCGGGGTGGCGGCGCTGGTCCTGCGGGGCCTGCCGCTGTCGATCTCGGCCGGCGTCGGGTTCATCGCCCTCTCCGGGGTGGCGGTGCTCAACGGCGTCGTCATGGTCACTTTCATCCGGGCGTTGAGAGCCGAGGGAAGGCCACTCGACGAGGCGATCCGCGAAGGCGCGCTGACCCGCCTGAGGCCCGTGCTGATGACCGCCCTGGTCGCCAGCCTCGGTTTCGTTCCCATGGCCTTCAATGTCGGCGCCGGGGCCGAGGTCCAGCGCCCGCTGGCCACGGTCGTGATCGGCGGGATCATCTCCTCCACGATCCTGACCCTTCTGGTGCTGCCGGCGTTGTACCGGCTGGCCCACGCCATGCGCGGCGGCGAAGGTCGGCCGCGAAATCCCGCCATGCCGTCAACCCGGAGCGGGAGCGTCTGATGTCACTGACCGCCAACCATCCCGCTACAGGCCGGGGGCCGATGTACCGGTTTCTGGCCGCCGCCCTGCTCATCCTGCTGTTGTCCGCGATGGCGACGGCCAGTCTCGCCCACGGCGTGGCGGAAGGGGACAAGGGCTACATCCAGGAGACCTCGGGTTTCCTGTTCTGGCCGTTCGTCTATCTGGGGGCCAAGCACATGGTCACCGGCTACGACCACCTGCTGTTCCTGCTCGGCGTGATCTTCTTTCTCTACCGGCTCAAGGACATCAGCATCTATGTGACGCTGTTCGCCGTCGGCCACTCGGTCACCCTGCTGCTGGGCGTCCTGACTGACATCAGCGTCTCCAGCTATCTGGTGGATGCGATCATCGGCCTCTCGGTCGTCTACAAGGCCCTGGATAACCTTGGAGCCTTTCAGCGCTGGTTCGGCTTCCAACCCTCGACCAGGGCCGCCACCCTGATCTTCGGCCTGTTCCACGGGTTCGGTCTGGCCACCAGGCTCCAGGACTTCCAGCTGTCGCCGGACGGCCTGCTCGGCAACCTGATCGCCTTCAATATCGGCGTCGAGGCCGGGCAGCTCCTGGCCCTGGGCGGCATCCTCATCGTCATGGGCTTCTGGAGACGGACCACCGGCTTCTGGCGGCACGCCTATGCGGCCAACGTCGTTCTCATGACCCTCGGCTTCATCCTGACGGGCTATCAGCTCGTCGGCTTCTTCGTCGCCTGACCGGAGACACCCCCATGTACAATGCCAACAAACCCGACCCCTCGGAGCTACCCTCGACCCGCAGGTTGCTGAAATCCACCGGCATCGCGGTCCTGGTCGCTTCGACCCTGCTGGTCACCGTGGTGTTGCCCGCTGAATATGGCGTCGATCCCACCCGCATCGGCTCCCTGCTCGGACTGACGGAGATGGGGCGCATCAAGCGGCAGCTGGCGGCGGAAGCCGAGGCGGAAGAGGCGGGCGCACCGCCGGCTGTCGTGACCGCCGCGCCGGCAAAGGCCGCGCCTTCAGCCAGCCCCGCCACCACACCGGCGGGCCAGCGCTCGGACGAGACGGTGATCACCCTCGCCCCCGACCAGGGCGCCGAGATCAAGCTGGTCATGGAGGACGGGGCGACAGCCCGCTACAGCTGGTCCAGCAGCGGCGGGAAGGTGAACTTCGACATCCACGCCGACCGGCCGGGCACGCCCTACCACGGGTACGGCAAGGGCTCTTCGCAGAGCGAGGCAGGCGAACTGACAGCCGCCTTCACCGGCAGCCACGGCTGGTTCTGGCGCAACCGCACCGGGGCGCCGGTTACGATCACCCTGACGACCGAGGGCGACTATTCGGCGGTCAAGCGTGTCGCGTAGCTAGGACGTCCCGCCGGCTGCCGCCCACGCATGCGCCAATTCCGCGATGTCGCCGTCGTCCGGATGGCAGCCACCTGGACAGCGCCGCCTTCAGTCGCGGGGCTTCAGCCAGTCGTGGTCCAGGGCCGTCAGGCGGGCAGTAACGTTGAACAGGAAGGCCGTCGACCAGGCGATCAGGATAACGCCGTTGGCCGCCTCGATGGCGCTCAGCAGGCGCCACCGGCTGCCCAGCACCAGGTCCCCGTAGCCCAGGGTGACGAAGGTCACCGTCGAGAAATAAAGGGCCGGCTCCAGCGCCTCGAACTGCCCCAGGGCCAGGTAAACCGCCGCGTAGAGCCAGATCTCCAACGTGTGCAGCGCGAAGATGCCCAGCACCACCAGCACCAGCAGCGCCGCCTGACCCAGGTGGCTGTCGTGGGCGTTCAGCCGTCGTCCGGTGTGACCCATCAGCCGGAGCAGAAGGATGATCCCCCAGAAATGGATGAGGACGGTAACGGCCACCATGGCGCTGGCCAGGGCGAGGTTGCTCGGCAGCCCGTCAAGTCTTGTCATTGGCCTGGCGTCCCGGTTTCCATCGGGCAAGCTGAAGCCGGGAGAGACCGGCTGGTCAACCTTACTCTGAGGGCAGCTGTCGGAGAATTCGGTGTCACCGTAGCTCCCCCGGTGGCGGCCCCGACAACCGGGACCGAAGGCCAGTCCCACGCCGTTCGACGCATGTTCGTTTGACGCCGCTCTGCCCTGCATGTGTAGTTCACAAAGCAACGGTCGGAGGACGACGATCATGAAGCTTTACAATTCCGTCGGTCCCAATCCGCGCGTGGTGAATATGTTCCTCGCCGAAAAAGGCGTCGAGATCGACCGCGTCCAGGTCGACATCATGGCCGGCGAGAACCGCCAGGATGCCCACCTTGAGCGCAATCCCGCCGGCCAGGCCCCGACGCTCGAACTCGATGACGGCGTCTTCATCGCCGAGATCACCGCCATCTGCGAATACCTGGATGAGCTTTATCCCGAACCGCCGCTGATCGGCTCCACGCCGCAAGAGCGGGCGGTGACCCGCATGTGGACGCGCCGCATCGATCTGCATGTGGTCGAGCCGATGCTGATCGGCTTCCGTTCCTCGGAAGGCTTGGCCATCTTCAAGGACCGTGTCCGCCTGCTGCCCCAGGCCGCCGACGACCTCAAGACCCTGGCCCAGGAGCGCATCGCCTGGCTCGACGGCCTGATCGGCGACGGTCCGTTCGTCGCCGGCGCCCGCCTCACCCTGGCCGACATCCTGCTGTTTTGCACATTGGATTTTGGCGCCGGCGTCGGCCAGCCGCTCAATCCCGACAACAAGAACATCGGCGCCTGGTTCGCGCGGATGAAAGCCCGCCCAAGCGCAGCGGCCAGCGCCTGGTAGCCACCTTCGCGAAGCTTCGAAGCTTTTCGAACCTTGGGCGACAGGAGCGCCTGTCACCTCGGCTGTCCTCTACCCTCCCCTGAACAGCTGTGATCTGTCAGGCGGCCTGTTGCGGGTCTATGGAACAGGAAGACAGGGCCATCGTCCGGGAGGGCCCTCAGGAATTTGGCCGTGGAGACCAGACTGTTTCAATGCGCGACCATCCAAGCCTGCCCCTGACCGGCTATCCGGACATTCCCCTTGCCGAGCAGATCGCTCGGGTCGATGCCTTTCAACGGTCTATGAGCACCCGCCGCACCGTGCGGGACTTCGCCGCGACGCCGGTGCCGAGGGCCATCGTGGAGCTGGCGCTCCTGACCGCGGGGTCGGCTCCATCGGGCGCAAACCATCAGCCCTGGTTTTTCTCCGTCATCGAAAGCTCGTCCGTCCGGGCGCGAATTCGCGCGGCAGCCGAAGCCGAGGAGCGGGAATTCTACGCCAGCAAGGCCCCGCAGGAATGGCTGGACGCCCTTGCCCCGCTCGGTACGGATCCGGACAAGAGTTTTCTCGAGGTGGCGCCGGTCCTGATCGCGATTTTCGGTCAGCGGCGAGGAGGGGCAAACCCCGGCGACGACAAGAAGAACTACTATGTCCCCGAGAGCGTCGGTATCGCCACCGGTCTGTTGATTGCGGCGCTGCATTCCGCCGGCCTGGCGACACTGACCCATACGCCGGCGCCCATGGCGTTCCTGTCCGACATCTGCGGGCGCCCGGCTTCCGAGAAGCCGTTCCTGCTGCTTGTCGCCGGGCGCCCGGCCGCCAATGCGACTGTTCCTGTCGCCGCCTTGAACAAGAAACCGCTCGCTGCGATCGCCAACTGGATATGATCCGGCCAGCCATGATCGCTGAAGGGAGATCAGGTGTCAGGAGCTCCTGTCACCTGATCTGAATCAGCCGCTTAGCCAGCGCGGCGCAAGGGTAAGGCTCGTGCGACAATCGGCTGCCTACCTCGCCGCTCCGGTCGATCTATTTACATCGTGGGAGGTGCAAATCACGTGATCGACTACGACCTGGATGAGGACGGCAATGTCCTGCTGGCGTCGATCGTCCGCAGTCCGATTGCCTCGGTCATCAGCAACCCCCGTCTGGCGGACAACCCGATCATCGCCGTGAACCAGGCGTTCTGCGCGCTCACGGGATATGGTGAGGACGAGATCCTCGGCCGAAACTGCCGGTTCCTGGCGGGGCCGGCGACGGAACCCTGGCTGACCGAGCGTATTCGCCAGGGCACCCGGGACCGCAAGCCGACACTGGTCGAAATCCTCAACTACAAGCGCGACGGACAACCCTTTCGAAACGCGGTGCTGGTGGCCCCTATCTTCCTGCCGACCGGTGAACTGGAATATTTCATCGGCTCGCAGGTGGAGCTCGAACAGGACGATGTCGGTCCCTCGTCCAACCGCCATCATCATGCGGTGCAGGTCGTTCGAACCCTGTCGACGCGCCAGCGTGAGGTGCTGCAGCAGATCGCGCGGGGCTACCGAAGCAAACAGATCTCATTCCATCTGGGCCTCAGCGAGAAGACCGTGAAGATGCATCGCGCGCTCATCCTCGAGAAGATCGGCACCCATAACATCGCCGACGCCATCCGGCTGGCCGTAGAGGCCGGACTCTAGCGCGTTCCGATAGTTGAGAACCGGTTATCGGATCAAACGCGCGACCACAAAGACCCTCGAGCAGGCGATTTGCGTCCATCACATCACGCCCCGCTGCAGGCAAGTTCCCGGTCCAGACCTCCGTGAATACGGCCTAAAGGCCGTATGGCGCCTACCAGTCCAAACGCCTATCCCCTTTGCCCACGGCTAATCCCGGCTTCGCCTGCTAAAGCGAGTTTCAGATCCGGAGACGTAAGCCGAAAGCAGAGGATGACTGAAATGCCGACGATTGAGATCGGGCAATACCTGCTCGTCTATAACGCCTTCTCTTTTACATTCGCCACAATGGCGGCAGCTACAGTGTTTCTGTGGTTTGGTCGGTCTCAGGTTGGG
>JANPKF010000794.1:0-1520 GCA_031425895.1 Caulobacteraceae bacterium
AGGCCCTGCATGATGATGCGGTTGATGTCGATCAGCGGATCGATCTCTTCCTCGCGGCGGATGACGGCGCTGGTGTGTTTGCCGACCCAGATGGAGATGGAGATGATCTGGGCGCGCAGGGCCATGGGCAGGGCGTTGTCAGGCTGACCGCAGTCGTTGGCCAGGGTCGACCATAGACGACGGTTCCAGTCGAGGGCCTCGACGCGGCCCGCGATCTGGGTATCGGGCAGTTTCTGGGCGTCCATCAGGGCGCGGGTGACCTGGCCAAACAGCCGGTACTCGGCGTCCTTGGGATTCTCAGCCCTCGCCGCCGCCTGTTGATAAGCCTGAAGACCCATTGCCCAACCTTTCGTCCTCGTACTCCACCAGCTTCCGGCAGAGCATGAGCGCCTTGTAGTATTCCTTCTCCATGATGTGCTTGGAGATATTAACACACTCCGACAACACAGCCGGATTGCGCACAACACTCATGAACTCGGTCAGGCGGCGCACGAACTCGTCGTAGTAGCGGCCGGCGCCGGCCTCATCGAGGTACATCATCATGACGGGGAAATAGACGTGGCGGGCCGGTGTGACGGCCTCTGCTTCCTGCATGATGTCCTTCTCGCGGAGGACTGACGCCTTGTTTTGTAGGATCAGAACGCCGCGCCGGTCGCCATTCTGGACGACCGCGCCATTGAGGACGAATTTCTCGCCCGGCTTGAGTGACAGCTTCAGCGGCACGTGCGCCTCCCCGATACAGGGGTCCAACATCGACGATCATGGTTAACGCCGTATTGCCGCAGGGGCTCGAAAACGGCTGATCTTAAGGGCGGGGTAACCATGATCGGGCGATCACTTGGCTGATCTTGCAAAGACTGTGACCAGATGACGCGCCGCAAATCAGACGTTTCCGCCACCGCCCTTTCGGCCGGGGGCGACGTGACCCCCATCGTCGGCCAGGCGGCGCGGGTGCAGGCGTTCGGCGGCATGGCCGGCCAGGCGGGTTCGGCGGCGTCGCTGAGCCGCATGCTGGAAGCCATGGCCGAGATGAAGGCCGCCAGCCTGGGCGGCGTCATCGACCAGGCAGTGGCGGCGCTGCAGAAGGACGACTTCGAGACCGGCGGGCGGCTGGCCATCCAGGCGCTGGAAATGGACGAGCGGTCGGGGTTCGCCTGGTACCTGCTGGCCATCGCGCGGGAGCGGGCCGGGGATTTCGCCAGTTCGGTGCGGGCCTATGACAAGGCGCTGATGCTGATCCCGGCCCATGCGGAGGTGGCCAACGACATGGGCCGCCTCGCCTATCGTATGGGCATGAAGGAGACGGCCGAGAAGCTGTTCGCCCACTATGTGTCGGCCCATCCGGGAAACCCGGAAGGGGTCAACAACCTCGCCTGCGCGGTGCGCGACCAGGGGCGGTACGAGGAGGCGGTGGAGGTTCTGCGCCCGGCGCTGATCGCCAATCCGCAGGCGGCGGTGCTGTGGAACACGCTGGGCACGGTGCTGGCCGAACAGGGCGATCCGGCCGGGTGCGTGACCTT
>JANPKF010000795.1:0-2893 GCA_031425895.1 Caulobacteraceae bacterium
CCATCAGCGACTTCACCCTGACCAACGTTGGCCTCTCGAACGGCGGGGGCTCCACCCACGCCGCCGGCGCGGCCATCGCCGTCAAGACCCGCGACGACGCCCCCAGCTACAGCGGAGCGCCCGCCACCTGGACCGGAGACGCCCTGGTCATCACCGGCGGCGTCATCGACGGCACCTCGACGGGCATCCACCTGGGCGAGCCCGGCAAGACCAACGCCGGCCCGCCGGTTGAGGTCAGCGACGTCTCCATTCTCAATGCCATCCACAATGGCGTGCACGGCGACGTTGCCAACCTGACCACGTCCCCCCTGACCATCGAGCTGACTGCGGGCAACGACGCCCTGGTGGCCGACTCGCAATCCACCGGCGCCATCGTGATCAACGCCGGCGACGGTGAGGACACGGTGACCGGCGGCGGCGGCGCCGACCAGCTCAACGGCGGCGATGGCGCAGACAGCCTGAACGGGGCGGCCGGCGCCGATACCTTTGACGGCGGCCTGGGCAACGACGCCCTGACCGGCGGCGCGGGCATCGACACCGCCGAATACGGCGTCGAACTGGCGGTCGCCGACTTCAGCTTCGAGGTCGACGGCGTCCAGGTCGCGGCCGGGGCCGAGGGCGAGGACACCCTGAACGGCGTCGAGCGCGTCATCGACAGCGAAGGCAACGTCTTCTGGCTGGTTCCGGAAGGCAGCTCCATCCAGGCGGCGATCAACGCGGCGGCCGAGGGTGACACCATCCTCGTCGGCCCGGGCGTGTTCAACGAACAGATGACCGTAGATGGCAAGGAACTGACCATCATCGGGGCCGGCGAAGGCCTGACCATCATCCAGGCGCCCGACACCATGGTCGCCAACTATATCGACGCCAACAGCAGCCGGCCGAACAAGCTGGCCCTGGTGACGGTCAAGAACGACGCCGACCTGCACATCAGCGGCATGACACTTGATGGCGAGGACGGCGGCCTGCAGCCGATGTCCGGCTACGACTTCGTCGGCATCTTCATCGTCAACTCGGACGCCACGGTCGACGAGATGACCGTGGTCGGCTTCCGGGAACTGTCCGGCGGCATCACGTCGGGCAACCAGCGCAACCACGGCATCGTCGCGGTCAGCTACAGCAACGCCCAGGGCGGTGTCGGCGACCACACGGTCAACATCACCAACTCCAGCATCTCGGATGTCCAGAAGACCGGCATCCTGGCCTACGGCTCGACTCTGACCGCCAACATCACCGGCAACACGATCACCTTCGCGCCTGAAGACGGCGCCGTCATCGCGGCCAACGGCATCCAGCTCGGCAGCGTTGGCGCCTTTGGCGGAACCCTCGGCACGATCAGCGGCAACGTCATCGTGGCTCCGGTCTACACCGGGGGCCAGGTGGTCAGCCCGACCGGCATGCTCATCTACAATGCTGGCGCCGGTGTGGTCATTTCCGACAACACCATCAGCGTCGCGGAAGCGACCGGCGGTCTCTACGACACGGCCATCGGGGTCTACTTCACGACCGATATCACCGTCACCGGAAACACCTTCGCCGGGGTCGACTATGCGGTCAGTGTGTATGGAGACGCCGCGGCCCTCACGGTTACCCACAGCGGCAACACCTATAACAATCCGGGTGTCGCCATTGAATACTACGGCGCCGACTTCGACGGCCCGGCGGTGTTCAGCGGTGAGGACGGCGCGGACCTGATCACCGGTTCGGCCTTCGGCGATACCCTGTCGGGCGGCGCCGGCGATGACACCATCGAAGCCGGCGGCGGGAACGATCTGGTCGACGGCGGCGCGGGCTCTGACGCCCTTGATGGCGGTAGCGGCTACGATACCGCTGCCTACGGCGCCGGCGTTGAACTCTCCGACGTCAGCTTCTCCGGCTCGACCTTCAGCGTTGATGATGGTTCCGGGACCGACAGCCTGAGCAACATCGAGAGCCTGGATCTGGACGGCGACGAGTACGGCCTGTTCGGCGGTTCCGGCGCCAATGACTCCCTGACCGGCGATGCGGGAACCGACATCCTGGCCGGCGGCGACGGCGACGACACCTATACCGTTGTCGGCGACGACATCGTCCTGGAGAACGCCGACGAAGGGACTGACACCGTCCTCAGCGGCTCCGACTACATCCTTGGCGACAATCTCGAGAACCTGACGCTCACCGACGAGGTCGCCAACCTGGAGAACTTCGAGGACTTCGCCGCCGGGCCGATCGGCTCGGGCGAGAACGGCTGGTCGTTCATCGGGTCGGGCAAGGACCAGACAGTGGTCGATCTGGGCGGCAACAACGCCTTCCGGATGTCCTCGGACCCGAGCATCCCGGACTTCAGCGGGCCGTACACGCCCGCTCTGGCCGGGGCGGCCGGCGAAAGCACCACCACGGCTGATTTCAACAGCTTCCAGGTGACCTTCGACTTCTGGGCCGCCGATCCGACGGGTGACAACTCCCGACTGGAAGTCGATCTCGGCACGGCGTCCGGCTCGGACCGCAACAACTTCCTGGTCATCGAGGCCACGGCTGCGGGTGTCCGGATCGCGGTTGCGGACGCGCTTCCCGACGGCAATTTCGACACCGGGCCGGATATCAACAACTTCGCTGCCTTCACTGGCAACCGGACGCTGATCGATGGGCTGGACCCCGCTGGGCAGTACAGCCTGACGATGGTGCTGCGGGCCGTCGATGGGCCGAACAACGACGTCATCGACATCTACCTGAATGGCGCCCTGATCGGCACGTCCACGACCTTCGAGAACTACCGCGACGCGCTCGGCGGAACCCATGAGGACAACGCCGAGGCCAACCAGGTCTCCCGTCTGTTCTTCCGCGGCAGCGCGGGCGGGGCGCCGGTCGATGGGCCCGGAGGCCAGAATGAAGGCTTCTTCTTCGACAACATCGC
>JANPKF010000796.1:0-3339 GCA_031425895.1 Caulobacteraceae bacterium
GCCAATCGGCCTCAGGCCAGGCCCTAGACCCTTTCAGGTTTTGATGTACGCATCAAAACCTGATCAAAAGGGTCTAGAATCAAACATTTAGAGCACGTCCGGGCGGCGGAACCGCGTACACTTCCGCCTGACGTGCTCTAGCTTGCCCACGGGAAGATCGCGCCCCAGAAGGCCAGGACCACCGAGAACAGCAGGAAGACGCCCGCCGTCCAGGTGAACCGCAGCTTGCGCCCCTGGGTGAAGCTGTCGACCCGCCGGCCGCCCTGCCAGACGAAGGGGGTGAGAATGACCACCACCAGGCTGAGGCCGGCCGCCACCAGCCCGCAGCTGGAGGCGATGATCAACAGGGGGCCGGGCCAGTCGAAGAAGATCGCGGCAACGTCGCCGACCTTGCCGAACCAGAGGCCAAAGCTGATCAGCATGATCAGCCACAGCACCGCCTGGATGGTCTGGATCATGCTGGCGCGGGCCTGCACGGTGGTCTGGCGCAGGTTCAGCCGCAGGCGCAGCAGGGCGCCGACCACGGTGACGATGCTGGCCAGCCCGGCCAGGACCGCCGACCAGATCAGCCAGCCGTCGCCGCCAAAGAAGCCAAGCCGCTTGGAATAGCGGCTGGCGGCGGAATCGTAGAAGCCGGTCGCCCGGCCGTTCTCCATGGTGAAGGCGATGACGCGCGCGTCCGTCGTCGACTGGAAGCGGCCTTTGGTGTCCAGCGGCGTCCAGATCGAGGACCCGTCGAAGCCGGTCATCACCAGCTGGCCCTGGTCGTCGACCGTTATCGTCTCGCGGCCGTTGAACAGGCCGATCAGCTTTTCCAGGCCATGGAAGGCGCGGCGAGAGCCGAGGTACTGGCCGGCGAAGTCGCCGCGGTTGTCTTTCAGCCATTGCGACAGGCGCGGCGCGGACGCGGGCGGACCGTAGAAGCGCTGGACGACCTTGCCGGCCAGGCCGCTGGCCAGGCCGGCGCCGGTCTGGGTGTTGGTCGAGAGGAAGACGCCCAGGCCCAGCTCCGGGATCACGGCCATGCTGGACATGAAGGTCAAGGTGGCGCCGTCGTGGCCGTAGCCGAGGCGATTGCCCGGCAGCCGGTACTCGATAAAGCCGTGGGCGAAACCGCCGGCCCCGGGCGCGGCGCGGTCCGACACGGCGCGGAAGCCGGCCGAGGTCTGGGGATTGTAGAGGGTCACGCCGTCCAGCGTTCCACCGTTCAGCAGCATGGTCATGTAGCGGGCCATGTCGCCGGCCGTGGAGGACACGGCGCCGGCCGGGGCGGCATGGCTGACGTATTCGTAGGGGCGGGGCGTGAAGCGGGTTCCGTTCCAGAAGAAGCCGTCGGAGACGTCGCCGGCGAGGCTGGCCGGCATCGGGGCGGGCAGGCCGGCGCGGGCCGGATAGCGATCCCGGAAGGTGGTGCGGGTCATCCCCAGCGGGCCGGCGATCTCCTGCTCGATCATCTGCTCGAAGGACTGGTTGTCGACGCGGGCGGCGGCGACGCCGGCCAGGGCCGAGCCGTAGTTGCTGTAGGCCGGGATCGTTCCGGCCTCCCACTCGCGGCGGGGCCGTTCCTGCTTCAGCCAGGTCAGGATCGGGCGGACGCGGTCGGGATCCTTCTCGAACAGCTGGCCCATGGCGCGGTCCTCGAAGCCCGGGCGGTGGTTCATCAGGTCGATGACGCGGATTTCCCTGGTGAAGCCCTGGTCGGGCACGCGGATGGATTCCGGCAGATAGAGGTTGATCGGCGCGTCGAGGCGCATGCGGCCGGCCTCGACCTGGCGCATCACCGAGATCCAGGTGAAGGTCTTTGAGATGGAGGCCAGCCGGAACAGGCTGCGGTCGGGATCGACCCGGCGCGGGTTGGCGCCCAGGCGGTCGAAGCCATAGCCCTTCTTCATCACCACCTGGCCGTTCTGGACAATGGAGACGGTGACGCCGGCGATATGGTCGCGGGCCATGCTGGTGGTCACCACGCCGTCGACATAGGCCTCGAGCTGGGCCGGATCGATCGGGGCCACGGGGGCCACGACATTGGCGACCGGGGCTGCGGGCAAAGCCGGCGTCGGCGCGAGCCGGGGACGGGCGATGGCCGGACGCGGCGCGGTCTTGGGCGGGGCGACCTGGGCCGGCGTATAGGGGATCGGGTTCGTCGGCGTGGCAGCGACAGGGTCCTGCGCCAGTCCGGCGACCGGCGCCGCGCCGACGACCAGAGACAGGACGGCCGCAAGGCCGCCCTTCAGAACCGATTTGACCGACACAGTGCTCTCCCTCTCCGGCCAAGGTGGGGAACGGCCGGGGATTTGCCCTTCGCTAACTCCCCTTTGGGAAGCCGTAAAGCATAAGCATCGGGCGCAGGCTCGAACCGATGGCGACCTGGGGCATGGAGGGCGGCGACATGCCGGTCTCCTGCTCCATCCGCTGGACGCAGGCGATGACGGCGGGGGGCAGTGCCCCCAGGTTCCTGACCGCCTTGACCGACTGCAGGAAGCAGTCGTCGAAGTAGGGGTAGGTGTTCTGCTGGCCGCAGCCGAAGCTGCTGCGGTCCTTCGCCGAGGCGGTCAGAACCATCCGGTTGGGCTGATCCAGCGACGGCACGTTCACGCCCGAGAAGCAGGTCGAGATGATCACCACGCTGGGGCGGCCCGGGCAGGCGCTGTCGACCAGCTGGGCCATGGTCTGCGGCGGGATGATAACCTGTTTCGCCGGGTCTTCGGAGTTGAGGTAGGCGCCGGTCTCGGCGCCATGCGAGGTTAAGTAGAAGAGGCAGCCGGACTTCGCCGTCTTGGCGGCCTCGATCAGGCCGCTATGGATGTCTGGCAGCAGGCTCTCGCGAAGGCCGGCCTCCTTGGCATAGCGCTGAGGCCTGACCGAATACTGTCTGATATTCTCGGGGGCGAATCCCATCCGCTCGACCAGGGCCCTGGCGACATCGCGGCGGGCATTGTCGAAGGCTTCGGTGTCGCCTTCGTCGTGGGCGCCCGTGTAGTCGCCGGCCACGACCACGGCAGCCCAGTCCTTGAAACCAGGCTGCGCGGCTGGCGCCGATCCACAGATCGTCAGGGCGAGAAGTCCCGCCAGCACCGCCAACAGTCGCTTCATTGGTCGCCCCCGACCCCCGTTTTGTCTATTTCTTGCGGAACTGGTCCAGTGACACGACCTTGGCCTCGGGCTCGGCGCCTTCGGGCGCCGATGTCGCCTCGTCCTCGTGGCCGAAGTCCTCGCCCTCTTCCTCGATCTCGAAGGCCTCGGGCGGTTCGAACTGCAGACCGAACTGCACGTAGGGATCGAAGAACCGCACCACGGCCGCGTAGGGGATCGACAGCCGCTTGGGCTGGCCGCCGAACT
>JANPKF010000797.1:0-2399 GCA_031425895.1 Caulobacteraceae bacterium
GCGATCGACCATTTTATCGCCGCCTTCGCTCCCGGCTGGGACAAGGCCCAGGGCGCGCCCGACGCCATGGTCTACGCCATCTGGTCGCGCCTGGAGCTGGAGGCCGGCGACCGCTGGGCTCAGACCAGGCGAGACCAGATCGCGTAGACCATGGCGTCGGGCGCGCCTTGGCTCTTGTCCCAGCCGGGAGCGAAGGCGGCGATGAAGTGGTCGATCGCCTCCTCGTTGACGGCCGTCACGCCGAGCGAATGAACCTGTCCAATCTCGAAGTCGTCGAAGGAGGCGGGCATCGATCCTCTTTAGGGTTCGGGGGAGATCTGAACGAGCAGCTTGCCGTCATGGTCGCCGGTGAAAAGCCGTTTCACGGCGTCGGCGGCATTTTCCAGTCCATCGACCACATGCGCCTTCCATTTGAGCTGGCCTGACGCCACCCACGGGATCAGCTCGGCCATCGCCTCGCCGGCGCGGGGCAGGTAGTCGATGACAATGAAGCCCTTGATTAGGATACGGCGCATCAGGACGCGGGCGAAATCGGCCGGGCCGGGGATGGCGCCCTCGGCGTTGTAGGTGCTGATCATGCCGCACAGGGGCATGCGGCTGAAGTTGTTCATGCGGCCGATGACGGCGTCCATGATCTCGCCGCCGACGTTCTCGAAGTTGACGTCGACGCCATCGGGGCAGAGCCGGTCCAGCGCCGCGCCCACATCCTCGTTGCGATAGTCGATGGCCCCGTCGAAGCCGATCTCCTTCAGCCAGGCGCATTTGGCCGGGCCGCCGGCGATGCCGACGACACGGGCGCCCTTCAGCTTGGCGATCTGGCCGACGATGGAGCCGACGGCGCCGGCGGCGGCCGAGACGACGACGGTGTCGCCCTCCTTGGGCTTTCCGATGTCCATCAGGCCGAACCAGGCGGTCAGGCCGGTGGCGCCCAGCACGCTCATCCAGGCGGTCAGCGGCACGCCGGGGATCTGCGGCACCGGCGTGACCATGCCGCCGTGGGCGATGGAATAGAGCTGCCAGCCGGACAGGCCGGCGTTGACGATGTCGCCGACCTTATGGCGGTCGGAGCGGCTCTCCTCGACGACGCCGATGGTGCCGCCGCGCATGACGTCACCGATCTCGACCGGCGGCAGGTACTGGTCCTGGTCGCTCATCCAGATGCGGTTGGTGGGATCGAGCGAGAGGTAGATGTTGCGGATCAGGACCTCGCCGTCCTGCAGCTCCCGGGTCGGCCTTTCCACGAACTCCAGGTCGCCGGCGGCGATGTCGCCGCTTGGCCTGCGCTTGAGGATCCATTGACGATTCGTCGGCATGCCCGTCCTCCCGTTTTGTCCCACAGTGAGGGGTTGGCGGTGGGGAAGTCGAGCCCCTTCGACGGCGACTGAAGCTGAGCGAGCGACGGAATGTCGCGCGCCCGGATGGGGGCGCTCCCTCGGCGGTAGAGCTTTGGTTAACCACAAAGACGCAAGGGTTATCCCACGACCCTGCGTCACTCACGACCCTCAGAAAGAAGGCCTGCCAATGGCCCAAGACCCGCAACTCCAGGAACGCCTGGATTTCCTGAACATCGATTCGGCGGCGCGGGAGCGTCTGCGAAGCATCCAGCCGGTCATCCGAAAGGAAATCGGGCCGGCGCTCGACGCCTTCTACGCCCAGGTCAGAGCCTTCCCCCACACGCGTGGCTTCTTCTCCGATGACCGCCACATGGACGTTGCCGCCGGCCGTCAGCGCAACCATTGGGAAATCATTTCATCGGGGGACTACGGCCCCGCCTATGTCGCCGGTGTCCAGGCCATCGGCCAGGTCCATGCCCGCCTGGGACTGGAGCCCCGCTGGTATATCGGCGGATACGCTCTGGTCAGCGAGCATCTGATCAAGGCGGTGATGAAGGACAGTTGGCCCAAGGGGGTGTTTACCCGCTCCTCCGCCTCGGAGACGGCTGGAGAGCGGGTGGTGGCCCTGGTCAAGGCCATGCTGCTCGACATGGACTTTGCCATCAGCATCTATCTCGAGGCTTTGCAGAAGGCGCGGGACGAGGCCGAGCTCGTGCGAGTTGAGGCCGAGAAGCGCCAGACCGACATGCTGTCTGCCCTGGACGACGCTCTGGCGCGCCTGGCGAGGGGCGACCTCACCGCCCGGCTGGATGGCGAAGTCGCCCCCGAATTCGAGGGCTTGCAGAAGAACTTCAACACCGCGATCGAGGCCCTGGAATCGGCGATGCGGTCGGTCGCCGGATCCACCGGCGGCATCCGTACGGGCGCCAACGAGATTGCCCAGGCCGCCGACGACATGGCTCGCCGCACCGAGCATCAGGCGGCCAGCCTGGAAGAAACGGCGGCGGCGCTGGACGAGCTGACTGCGGCCCTGCGGCGATCGTCGGAGGGGTCCGCTCAGGTCGC
>JANPKF010000798.1:0-2052 GCA_031425895.1 Caulobacteraceae bacterium
GCGGTGCTGGACGACCTTGCGCCGCTTCAACCCGACACCATCCTGTGGTCCGCCGCAGACACCGCGCTTCTGCCCGTCATGCCGTTCGAGATGCAGGTGGGGGAGCTGAAGATGTCCATGTTCGCGATCGTCGCCACCTTCGGCACCGCCCAGGACGTCACCGCCGACGAACTTCGGATCGAGACCCTCTTCCCGGCCGACCCGGAAACAGAAGCCCTGTTCCGCAACGCCGGCCGGCCATAACCCCCGGGGTAATTGCGGGGAGCAGGCCGGACTCCCAGGATCGGATCAGATCCCAACCCCGGAGGCCCCCATGTCCGCAGTCGCCAGCTCCCCCCTCGACGTCGTCCGCCAGTTCATGAAACTCATGGAGCCGCTGGACTATGATGCAGCGCTGAAGCTGGTCTCGGACGACTGCGACTACATCAACCCGCCGCCTCTCGGCGCGGTGCGCGGGCCGGCCGCCGTCCGGGCGGTCCTCGAGCCCTTCTTCGGCCCGACCAGCGAGAACGAGTTCAAAGTCCTGCGCGCGGCGGTCGATGGGCCGGTCGTCTTCCTGGAGCGCCTCGACCGGCACCTGTTCGGCGACAAATGGGTCGAACTGCCGGTGACCGGCGTTTTCGAGGTCCACAACGGACTGATCACCTACTGGCGTGACGACTTCGACGCGCCGACCATCCTGTCCCAACTGCCGGAGGCGTAGGCTGATCGGTTCGGTCCGGGCTTGCGCCGAAAAAATGGGCGCCTGGTCCGGCCCAAGCTGCACAATCCGCAGTCACATCACCGATTGCTGAGCCCATCGTCCGACTTCACTGCGATCCGCGCCGAGTCCCGTGCATTCTCAAGGCTCGGAGAGCGGGCCTCGCCCGCTGGTGTTTCCGTGGCGTATGTTCCCCGACGATTGACTTGGAGGCCGCCTGGGTTTGACCCGGCGGCCTTCTTTTCGCCTGCTGTCGTTGCCAATCAACACCCCCACCGGCTAAGTCAGCGCCGAATTCACAACGGGGTTGCCATGCGCCTGTCGCGCTTTTTCCTGCCGGTGCTCAAGGAAGTGCCCGCCGACGTCCAGATCGTCTCCCATCAACTCATGCTGCGCGCCGGCATGATCAAGCAGGAGGCGGCTGGCATCTACGCCTGGCTGCCGCTGGGCCTGCGGGTGCTGAAGAAGATCGAGCAGATCGTTCGTGAGGAAATGGACCGCGCCGGCGCCATCGAACTGCTGATGCCGACCCTGCAACTGGCTGACCTGTGGAAGGAAAGCGGCCGCTACGAGGCCTACGGCGACGAGATGCTGCGCATCACCGACCGCCATGACCGCCAGCTTCTCTACGGCCCCACGGCCGAGGAGGTCGTCACCGACATCTTCCGGGCCTCGGTGAAGAGCTACAAGGACCTGCCGCTCAACCTCTACAACATCCAGTGGAAGTTCCGCGACGAGCGCCGCCCGCGCTTCGGCGTCATGCGCGGCCGCGAGTTCCTGATGAAGGACGCCTACAGCTTCGACCTCAACGAGGCCGATGCCCGCCGCAGCTACAACCGCATGTTCATCGCCTACCTCAACACCTTCGCCCGCATGGGGCTGAAGGCTGTGCCGATGAAGGCCGACACCGGCCCGATCGGCGGCGATCTGTCCCACGAGTTCATCGTCCTCGCCGACACCGGCGAAAGCCAGGTCTTCTGCCACAAGGACCTGGTCGAGATGGGCGCCCCGGGCCCGGGCGTCGACTTCGACGGCGATCTCCAACCCCTCGTCGATCAGCGCACCGCTCTCTATGCGGCCACCGAAGAGATGCACGACGAGGCGGCGTTCAACGCCGTGCCCGCCGACAAGCAACTGTCGGCCCGCGGCATCGAGGTCGGCCACATCTTCTATTTCGGCGAGAAGTACTCCAGGCCGATGAAGGCCAACGTCGCCGGCCCGGACGGCGTCAGCGCCCCGGTCCACATGGGCAGCTACGGCGTCGGCGTCTCGCGCCTTCTGGGGGCCATCATCGAGGCCAGCCATGACGACAACGGCATCATCTGGCCGGACGCGGTGGCTCCCTACGACCT
>JANPKF010000799.1:0-4591 GCA_031425895.1 Caulobacteraceae bacterium
CGGCGGCCTGAACGAGGCGCGCGGCTTTGCCATGCGGGCCCGCGATCTGCTCGACAAGAACAGCGTCGGCTGGCGCCGGGCCACCGACATCGTCCTCACCGCCAACCCCAGCCGCGAAGACCTGCAGGACCTGGCCAAGGAAGGCTAAGGTCCGCTCGCAGGCCCTCCACGATCCCCTGAAGACCGAGAGACATTCATGCGCCGCTCGACGATCCCGCTTGTCATCACCCTGGCCGCCACGGTCGGGCTGACCGCCTGCGAGAAGAAGGACAAGCCGATCACCGAGGTGGACCCCGCCTCGATCGCGGCGGCCCAGGAGATGAAGGTCGACAAGGATTTCGGCGACAAGGTGCGCGCCTATATCCTGCAGCATCCCGAAATCCTGCTGGAGGCCCAGCAGGCCCTGCAGCTGAAGGCGATGGCCGAGGAAGAGGCGGTCATCGAAAGGCAGTTCGCCAGCCACAAGGTGCAGCTGCAACGCGACAAGCGGGACTTCGTGATCAACCCCCAGGGCAAGGTCACCGTCGTGCAGCTGTTCGACTACAACTGCACCTACTGCAAGGTCATCGCACCCGAGGTCGCCAAGCTGGCGCGGGAAAATCCCAATGTCCGCTTCGTGTTCAAGGACTACACGCTGGGCAACTTCGGCCCAACGTCCGAGTACGCGGCGGCGGCGGCCCGGGCGCTGGGCAACAAGGGCCTGTTCGCCGACGCCCACTTCGAGATGATGAACCACCGGCCCCTGACCGACGAGCAGGTGGACGACCTCCTCGCCCGCAACGGCATCACCCCGGCCTCTGTCCGGGCCCTGGAGCAGACGCCGGAGCAGGTGCAGTACCTGGCTGACCAGCGGCAGCTGGCCAAGGACATGGGCATCAACGGCACCCCGGCCTTCTTCGTCGAAGGCGACTTCATCAGCGGCGCCCAGACCGAGGCGCTGAAGGCCGCTATCGCCAAGGCGTTGAGCGGCCGCTGAGGCCTACCAGCTCTCCCCCCGCAAGCGGGGGAAGCGTTTGAACGGGCTAGGCCCTATCGACATTCAGCTCATTTCTATCCCGCTCATCCCGGCGACCCGAAGGGCGGCGCGTAGCGTCAATGCCGGGACCCAGCCGCGTGATCTCGATGGCAGGTTTACGTGCCCTTGGGCACGGCTGTGATAGCCGAAAGCAGGACCGCGCCGTGCCTGCAGGCACGAGTCCTGGCCAGTGGAGCCCTACGAACTGGGTCCCGGCTTTGACGCTACGCGCCGCCCTTCGGGTCGCCGGGATGAGCGGAATTTTGGGTTGGAACCCGAATGTCGATTGGCCCTAGATCTGTCCGGCCGCGAAGGTGTTGAGATTGCCGCCTGCCCACTCACGCCCCGCCTGTTTCATCCGCTCGGCGGAGGCATCCGCCCTGCCCTGCTTCGCTTCGGCGCGGCTGGCGACAACCAGGGTCAGGGGGTCGTGCGGCCATTTCGCCAGCACCTTGTCGACTTCCTTGAGCGCCTTGTCGGTCTGGCCCGAGGCCAGCAGGGCCGAGGCATAGGACCGGCGGATCGGGTACCACCAGGGCGGCGGGTCGCGGCCTTGCAGGTCACGCTCCTGCTGCAGCGCCGCCTTGTGATAGTGGCGCGCCGCCTCACGCGGCCTGTTCTCCAGCATCGCCGCCCGGCCGAGCAGCACCTCATGGGCGACGTCGACGAAGGCGATGTAGTCGCTGGAGTCCCCCTTGGCGATAGAGGCGCGCGCCGCCGCCATGGCCGCGGCCTCGGCCCTGACGCCGGAAGCGTCGCCCCGACGGCTGAGCGCCTCGCCGCGGGCGTAGCGCCACATGGCCCTGTGTAGCGGATGCGTCGGCCTGGGCATGGCCAGCAGCGCGTCGATATCGCCGTGGCGCCCGTAGGCGAACCAGCCGAGCGAGGAGCCGGCCCGGGTCCAGGGGTTGACCTTGTCCAGGTCGATGGCCCGATACACCCCGCCGATCTTCAGCGCCGACTTCGCGTCGCCCGCCATCATCGCCCCGCCGAGGGCGAAAATCACGTTGTGCCCGTAGTAGCCATCCTTGAAGAGGTCTTCCGACCCATCGGTGCGCTTCACCCAGGCGGCGTCGACGTCCATGGCGTCGAGGTTGGCGCGGGCGGCGTCCCTGTAGCGACCGATCTGGTAGTAGGTGTGCGAGGGCATGTGGATCAGGTGGCTGGCCCCCGGCGCGAGCCCCCGCAGCCTGTCGGCGTAGACCTCGGCCTTGCCGGGTGCGCCGACCCACTCGCTGGCGTGGATGTAGAAATGGATGGCGCCGGCGTCGTCGGGACGGCGGGCCAGCACGGTTTCGAGCAGCGGCATGGCGCGGGCCGGCTGGTCGGCGATCATCCAGGCGTCGGCGGCCCAGACCCAGATTGAATCTTCGCCGGGGTATTTGGTGGCCAGGGCGTCCATGGCTTTGGCGAAGGCCCTGTTGTCGCCCTTGCCGGCGTAGCGCCGCGTCAGGGCGGCGCCCAGTTCGCGCTCGCGGTCGGACCCCTTGGCCAGCAGGAGGTTGGCCTTGGCGGCCGCCTCACGGGCCTTGACCAGATCCTCCGGGCCGATGCCGAAGTTGATGTTCGGTCCCAGCGACCAGGCGTAGCCCCAGGCGCACATGGCGCAGCCCGGGTCCAGCCGCATGGCCTCTTTAAAGGCGGCCGTCGCCTCCTCATGCTTGAAGGCCCAGCCCAGCTGCAGGCCATAGTCGAACCAGCGCTGGCCCTCGGGGCTGGCGGCGATACGGTAGCGGCCGTTGCCGAAATCAGCCGACATGGGCGGGGGCTTCAGGACCTTCGCCTCGGCGGGGCCGCCTTCGCTTTCAGCCGTGAGGCACATCGGCGACAGGGCGAGCGGGCGGTAGGCCTGGGCCGACTGCGCCACCTGGGTGGTCGGAACAAGGATGGCCAGGCCCACGCCCAGCAGCCATGCGGTCTTCATGCTTGTCCCTCCAGCAGGACGTCAGGCTAGACCATTCCGCCGGTTTGGCGAGATCAGATCAGCCCCGCCAGCGGTGACGACGGATCGGCGTACATCCGGCGCGGCATGCGGCCAGCCAGATAGGCCTCGCGGCCGGCGATCACGGCATGCTTCATGGCGCTGGCCATCAGGATGGGATCCCTGGCCTCGGCGATGGCGGTGTTCATCAGGATGCCGTCGCAGCCCAGCTCCATGCCGATGGTCGCATCGCTGGCCGTGCCGACGCCGGCGTCGACCAGAACGGGAACCTTGGCCTGTTCGACGATGAGCCGCAGGTTGACCTTGTTCTGGATGCCGAGCCCCGAGCCGATCGGCGCGCCCAGCGGCATGATGGCGGCGGCACCCGCCTCCTCCAGCTTGCGGCAAAAGACCAGGTCGTCTGTGCAGTAGACCATGACGTCGAAGCCCTCGGCGACGAGCAGCTTCAGGGCGCGCAGGGTCTCTTCCATGTCCGGAGAGAGGGTCTTGGTGTCGCTGAGCTCTTCCAGCTTCACAAGGCTCCAGTCGCCGGCCTCGCGGGCCAGGCGCAGGGTGCGCACCGCGTCCTCGCCGGTTAAACAGCCGGCGGTGTTGGGCAGGTAGGTGAACTCGGTAGGCTTGTCGAAGTCCATCAGCAGCGGCTGGGTCCGGTCGGTCAGGTTCACGCGGCGCACGGCCACGGTGACGATCTCGGCCCCCGCCGCGCGGGCCGCGTCGGCGTTGGTCTGATAGTCCTTGTACTTGCCGGTGCCGACGATCAGGCGGGAGCTGAAGGTGCGGCCGGCGACGGTCCAGGTGTCGGAGGGGCTGGGAGGCGTTGTCATGGGGCGGGAGTACACCAGCGGCGGCGGCCTGTGGAGCCGGGGCTAATCGAAGCGGCCCACATTATAGCATGGCTTTCTTGCTGTAAGCCCTCGGCGGAAACTCAAGTCGTTGAAAAGGTGTGGTTTCCGTGTGGCCCGGGCGTCGCTGAATGTAGGTCTTTCTGTAGGTCGGCCGTAGCCCGATGCACCGGGAATGTGGGTCAGTTTGCGCCCACGGCGACCTACAGCCGTGCGGCATCGTGAGGCGCCGCGCCGGCAGGCCAGCGCAAGAGCGGGATCAATTTTTGAATTCCGGGTATGTCGGCTGCGGGCGCTGTCCGGCCGTGAAGGTACCGGTATCATGACCGGATGAGCAGCCCCTTCCCTCACCCGGATCGGCGCGCGGTCCTGGCCGGCGCGGCCGGTCTGGCGAGCCTTGGCCTGGCGTCCGCCGCCTCTGCGAAGCGCGCCGATCCGGTCGTGCGGACCGGCCATGGACCGGTGCAGGGCCTGCGGGAGGGCCGCCTGCTGGTCTTCAAGGGCGTGCGCTACGGGGCCGACACCGGACCGCGCCGGTTCCAGCCGCCGGTGCCGCCGGCGCCCTGGACGAAGCCCCTGCCCTGCACAGGGTACGGCCACGCCTCGCCACAGCGGGGCAAGGAGGCGGATCAGTCGGAGGACTGCCTGTTCCTCAATGTCTGGACGCCCGGCGCTGATGCAGCGCGGCGGTCGGTGATGCTCTACATCCACGGCGGCGCCTACATGACCGGCAGCGGCTCCAGCCCCCTGATCGATGGCGCGCGGCTGGCGGCCCGGGGCGATGTGGTTGTC
>JANPKF010000800.1:0-1508 GCA_031425895.1 Caulobacteraceae bacterium
GTGCTGCCGGGGCGGGGGGTGAATTGGCGGGCGAAGAACCGGCAGGGGATGACGGTGTTTGAGCGGCGGATGTCCCCTCTTCAGCGCCGATCGTGCCTTCAGCCTTCCAACGCGCCGCCGACGCAAGGTATCCACAGGTCCATGAAGGCGCCTGTCAAACGCTCCGGCTCTAAGAAGACCCTCAACCTCGCCAATCTCGAGCGGCTGGGCCCTGCGCGGCTGGCCGTCCTGATGATGGAGATCACCGAGGGCCAGGCGGCGATCAAGCGCTGGCTGCGGCTGGAGCTGGCGGGCGAAGCCGGACCCGACGACCTGGCCAACGAGCTCGACAAGCGCCTCGCCTCCATCGCCGAGAAGCGCACCCGCATCACCTGGCGCCGTTACGCCGAGTTTGTCCGCGAACTCAGACAGCTCCGCGCCGCCATCGCCGGCCCGATGGCCGAACTGAACCCCTTCGTGGCGCTGGAGCTGCTCTGGCGGCTGCTGGCCCTGGCCGACCCGGTCATGGACCGCATCGACGACAGCAAGGGCGAGGTCGCGGCCGTGTTCACCCTTGCCGTCCAGGACCTCGGCCCCCTCGCCATCGCCGCCAAGGCCCAGCCGGGCGGGCTGGCCGACCGGGTGTTCGAAATGCTGACCTCCGACACCGAGGGGCTGATGAGCGGCATCGTCGCCGCCGTCCTGCCGGCGCTGGACGATGCGGCCATGTGGGCGTTGCGGGAAAAGCTGACGGGGGCCATCAACCGCCGGGCCCGCACCAGCCTGACCCTGCGCCGGGCCGTGCAACAGATCGCCGACGCCCAGGGCGACGTCGAGGGCTTCATCGCCACCTGGACGCCCAAGGAACTGGAGGAGCCCCTGGTCGGCGCCCATGTCGCCTCCCGCCTGCTCGCCGCCGGCCGGACCGCCGAAGCCTTCGCCGCCCTCGAACGCGCCCGCCCGACCGCCGGTCCCCGCACCCGCAGCACCGCCGACTGGGAACGCGGCTGGCTGGCCGCCCTCGAAGCCGACGGCCGCGACGCCGAGGCCCAGGAGATCCGCTGGGCCGGCTTCGAGGAACGCCTCGACGCCGACCTGCTGCGCGCCCACCTCAAGCGCCTTGGCGACTTCGACGACGTCGAGGCCGAGGACCGCGCCATGGTCTTTGCCCGCGACTTCACCAACGCCGCCATGGCCCTGCGCTTTTTCGTCGAATGGCCCAACGCCGCCGAAGCGGCCCGCCTGGTCCTGACCCGGCTTGGCGACCTCAAGGGCGACGCCGTCGACCTCCTGGAGCCCGCCGCCCGGCTGCTGGAGGCCCGCTATCCGCTGGCCGCCGCCGTGATCCTGCGCGCCATGATCGAGGACACCGCCCGCTGGCGCCGGCACGAACGCTACGGCTCGGCCCAGCGCTGGCTGCTGGAGGCCGCCTCGCTCGAACCCCAGATCACCGACCACCAGGACTTCGGCACGCACCAGGAATTCCTGAGGAAAATCGAGCCCTTGCGGCGCTTCTGAGAGCCGGTTCG
>JANPKF010000801.1:0-4015 GCA_031425895.1 Caulobacteraceae bacterium
CGCCGCCGCGGCCGGCGAAGAGGAAGCCGCCCTGACCCGGCCGGCCCTGCGCGGCGACCGGCTGGTCGAGGTCTTCGGCCTGCTGGGGCAGGCCCAGCTGTTCGAGCGCTACAACCGGCTTGAAGAAGCAGAAGCCAACTACAAGACCCTGATGGGTTTCGGCGAAGCCTCGGCGATCTTCGCCCCCGACTACGGGGCCTTCCTCGAACGCCGCAAGCGCGGGGCCGAGGCCGTCGCCGTCTATGACACCGCCCTCCAGGCCCGCCCGGGCGATCCCGGGCTGACCGCCGCTCGCCTGCGCGCCGCCAAGAAGCGCAAGGCTCCGGCCATGCCGACCATCCGCGAAGGCGCTTCCCGCGCCCTCCTGATCCCCGCCTCGGCCATGCTGGCCGACAAACAGTACCAACTGGCGATGGCCTACCTGCGCCTGTCCGCCCGCCTCGACCCCAGGCGCGAGGAGCTGTGGCTTGAGCTGGGCGATGTCTACACCGGCCTGGAAGACGCCGAGAACGCCCGCTCGGCCTATGCCCAGGTCAAGGCCGGCAGCCGCGAGTACGCCGCCGCCCGCTCACGCCTCGCCTGGTCACTGCAGGCGGCCGGTGAGAAGGACAAGGCGCTGAAGATGGCGGCTGACGCCGCCGCCGGCGGCCAGCGCGACGCTTTGCTGACCTACGCCGACCTGCTGCGCGCCAACGAGCGCTTTGCGGAATCGGACACCACCATCACCCGGGTCATCGCCATGGATGGCGACAAGGCCGACTGGCGGCTGTTCTACATGCGCGGCATCGCCCGCGACCGGGCCGGCGACTGGACCGGGGCCGAAGCCGACCTGCAGAAGGCGCTCGCCGCGCAGCCCGACGAGCCTGAACTGCTCAACTACCTGGGCTACGCCTGGATCGATCGTGGTCAGAACCTGGGCGTGGCCCTGGAGATGGTCCAGCGGGCGGTGTCGGCCAATCCGCGCAACGGGGCGATGATCGACAGTCTCGGCTGGGCCTATTTCCGCATGGGCGACTACCGCAACGCCGTCGACTTCCTGGAACGCGCCGTGACGCTTGAGCCGGCCGACCCGGATATCAACGACCACCTCGGCGACGCCTACTGGATGGTCGGCCGCCAGATCGAGGCCCGCTTCCAGTGGACCCGCGTGCTGCAACTGAACCCCGAGGCGGCGATGAAGGCCAAGGCCGAGGCCAAGCTGGCCAACGGCCTGTCCGGCGTGAAGCCCGTTGTCGCCGAGCGATAGATGTCGCTCAGTCAGTTCGCACCGGCCAAGGTCAACCTCTACCTCCACGTCGGAGCGCTGCAGGCTGACGGCTTTCACCCCGTCAGCAGCCTGATGGCCTTCGCCGACGTCGGCGACCGTGTGGCGGTGCAGCCGTCTGAGGCGCTCGACTTCGAAGTCACCGGTCCCTTTGCGACCGGCCTGGCGATGGAACCCAACAACCTGGTCCTGCGGGCCGCCTGGGCCCTGACCAAACTCGCCGGCCGGCCGCTGCCGCCGTTCCGGCTGATCCTCGACAAGCAACTGCCCATCGCGGCCGGCCTTGGCGGGGGTTCGTCCGACGCCGGCGCGACCCTGCGGCTTCTGCGCCAGGCCCTCGACCTGCCGCTGCAGGACGAGGCGCTCAACGCTGTCGCCGCCGAGCTCGGCTCGGACGGCATCGCCTGCCTGTGGGCCGAAACCGTCATCGGCGAGGGCAGGGGCGACAAGCTGGTCGTCGCGCCCCGCATGCCGGTGCTCGATGCGGTGTTGGTCAACCCGCGTGTGGCCTCGCCGACGGGGCCCGTCTACCGCGCCTACGATGAGGCCGGCGCGCCGGGCAACGCGGACCGACCCTGGCTGCCGGAAGCCTTCGAGGATGTGGTCGAGGTGGCCGCCGTGATGGCCACCTGCCGCAACGACCTGGAAGCCCCCGCCGTCGCCCTGACCCCGGCCATCGGCGAGGTGCTGGAGACTTTGCGCGGCGAGCCGGAAACCCTGCTGGCCCGGATGAGCGGTTCCGGGGCGTCCTGTTTTGCGCTGTGCAGCGGCGATATTGAAGCCGAGGGCCTGGCCGAACGGCTGCAGTCCATGCGGCCCGATTGGTGGGTGCGGCGCTGTCGGTTGGGGTGATGCTCCAATCCTCCCTCCCCTTTATGGGGAGGGACAGCGCGCGCAGCGCGCAGGGTGGGGTACGAAAATCATAGGGCGCCGACTCCGTGAGATTGGCGCGTTGCATCCGACTTCCCCACCCTGGCGGCTTCGCCGCCGGTCCCTCCCCATAAAGGGGAGGAAGGCGTGCGAGCGCCCGCACCGCCCCCCAAAACGCCGAAGGGCGTGACGGTTGCCCGTCACGCCCCCCGCTGATCTCCCCCCGGAGAGGGAAGGCAGTCCTACCAAAGACTAGTGGTAGGCCCGCTCCCCGTGCTCGGCGATGTCCAGGCCGTCTTCCTCGGTTTCCGCGTTCACACGCAGGCCGAAGGTGAACTTGATCAGGACGAAGACGATGGTCGAGGCGATGGCCGACCAGACGACGGCCACACCGACCGCCTTCACCTGGGCCATGACCTGGACGCCCATGTTGTATTCAGCGGCCGCGGCCTTGGTGAAGTCCACCAGACCGGCGCCCCCGAAGGCCGGGTTGACCAGGATGCCGGTGGCGATGGCGCCGACGATGCCGCCGACGGCGTGGATGCCGAAGGCGTCCAGGCTGTCGTCATACTTCAGCGCGTTCTTCACGACCGAGCAGAAGAAGACGCAGATCGGCGAGACGGCGAGACCCAGGATGATGGCGCCCACCGGACCGGCGAAGCCGGCGGCCGGGGTGATCGCCACGAGGCCGGCGACGATGCCCGACGCCAGGCCGAGGCCCGAAGCCTTGCCGCGCGTCACCTGCTCGACGATCAGCCAGGAGACGCCCGCCGCGGCGGTGGCCACCAGGGTGTTGATCAGGGCCAGACCCGCGTAGCCGTTGGCTTCCAGGTTGGAGCCGGCGTTGAAGCCGAACCAGCCGACCCACAGCAGACCCGCGCCGACCATGGTCAGGGTGAGGCTGTGGGGTTGCATCGGCTCCTTCTGGTAGCCGGTGCGCTTGCCGAGCACGAGGCAGCCGATCAGGGCGGCGATACCGGCGTTGATGTGAACGACGGTGCCGCCGGCGAAGTCCAGCGCGCCCCAGCCCCAGAGGAGGCCGGCGCCCTTGGTCAGTTCAGCCGGATCCATGCCGAACGCCGAGGTGGCGCCCGCCCACCACCAGACCATGTGGGCCATCGGGTAGTAGCTGAGCAGCGGCCAGAGGACGGCGAACACGACCACGGCCATGAACTTCATGCGCTCGGCGACGCCGCCGAGAACCAGGGCGGCTGTGATGGCCGCGAAGGTCGCCTGGAAGGCCACGAAGATCAGTTCCGGGATGACCACACCCTTGGAGAAGGTCTCCACATTGGTGAAGGCCCCGGCGTCGTTGAAGATCGCCCCCTTCAACCCGACCTTGGACAGGCCGCCGATGAAGGTGTTCAGACCGCCGCCGTCCGTGAAGGACAGGCTGTAGCCCCAGAACACCCAGGTGATGATGCCGATGCAGGCCACGGTGGTCACCTGGACCAGCATGGAGAGCATGTTCTTGGACCGCACCAGGCCGCCGTAGAACAGCGCCAGACCCGGCACGATCATCAGCAGCACCAGCACCATGGAGATCATCATCCAGGTGGTGTCGCCCTTGTCGGGCGTGGGCGGCGCTTCTTCGGCGGCGGCGGGCGCCGCGACTTCCGGAGCGGGAGCCGGCGCTTCAGCGGCCGGAGCCGCCGGGGCGGCTTCAGCGGCGGCCGGCGCGGCCTCTTGTGCGAACGCGGGAGCGGCCATCGGCGCTCCGGCGATGGCGGCGGCGAGCATCAGCCCCGCCAACCTGCCGAACTTGAGTGATTTCATTGGTTTATCCCCTGTGTTCTTGATCACAGCGCCGAGGCGCCGGACTCGCCGGTACGGATCCGCACCGCGTCCTCGAGGCTGAGGACGAAGATCTTGCCGTCGCCG
>JANPKF010000802.1:0-6070 GCA_031425895.1 Caulobacteraceae bacterium
CACGCCCTCGGCGTAGACATTGGCTTCCTCATCGGTGTGGCCCGCTTCCTTCAGCGCGCCCAGCAGACCGCCCGTCGCACCGCCGGCGACAGCGCCGACCACCGCGCCGACCGCCGTCGAGGCCAGCCAGCCGGCCGCCACAACGGGACCGAGGCCCGGAATGGCCAGCATGCCCAGACCGGCCAGCAAGCCGCCGGCTCCGCCGATCAGGCCGCCGGTCGTGGCGCCCTTGCCGGCGCCGTCGGCCACGTCATTCTCGCCGTCGCCGTTGGCGTCGCCCAGCGGGCCGGCCTTGGAGCCGACGGTTGAGCCGCCGTCATGCTTGTGGCCGTCATGCCAACTTTCGGTGTTGTTGGAGACGATGCTGATGCGGTCGTGGTCGACGCCGCTGTGCTCCAGGGCGTCGACGGCCGCGATGGCCTGGGTGTGGGTGTCGAACAGACGGGTGATGGTCCGGCTCATGGGTGAGCTCCTTACGCGTGAACTAGAGGGGAAAGCCGCCGTGAGGCGGCGAGATGGACGCCGGCGGCGCGCCTACATCGGCTGGACGCTGCCCTTGTAGTCGACGGTGACGCCGACTTCCTTGCCGTCCTTCATGGCCATGCCCATCCAGACGCCGTCTTCGCCCTGCTTCAGGTCTTTGACGTCCGTGTAGCCGGCGGTTTCGATGGCGCCCTTGGCCTGGGCCTCGGTGAAGGAATTGGCGCCCGGGGTGGTGGTCGCATCGCCGGTCGTCGGGGTGGTGTCGACGGCCTCGTTGCGCGGCGCCTCGGAGGTCGAGACGGCCGGGCCGGCGGTGTCGTCGGTCTTGGGTCCGCAGGCGACCAGAAGGGCCGCGGCGACGGCCACGGTGGAGAGGGTTCTAAGCATGATTGTTACTCCCAAAGGTGGAAGGAAAAGTCCCCAGACTCCCGCTTGTTCCCGCCTCAGGCGCGGTTGCAGATCCGCCGCCTCACGTCGCCTTGGCCTTGGCTGAAAACGGCCGGTCCTCGAACACCGCCTCCCCCCGCATTCGCCAGCGTTCATTGCGGGTGTCGAAGATGATCACCTCGATCTTCCAGCTCGACCCGCCGCAGCCGCAGCGGGCGGTCAGCAGCCGCTCGACATCGCTGATCCAGCTTTGCGGGCTGCCCTGCCCCGTCGTCGTCAGCCAGGCGATCACCGCGTCGACCTTGCGATGGGTGAAGCAGAAGCAGTGGTTGCAGCGCACCCGCAGCCGGATGTTCGGCCGCCCGGCGAAACGGTCCAGCGGGATATCGCAGCGCGGCTCCAGCCGGGTGAACCGGAACCGGCAGCCCTCCAGCCGGCTGCAGCGCATGTAGTCGGCGATCTTCTTGATATGCAGTGCCGGCCCGGTGATGCGCAGCAGCTCGCGCAGGTCCATCGAGGCCTTTCGCTGGCAGTCCTTGCCGACGCACTGGCCGTGGACCGACTGGTTGCGGTCGATGTAGCCCTTCAGCGTCGGGTCCGGCAGCAGGGTATGCTCCGACAGGAACCAGCCGGGCGGCGCGAGGCCGCCGGGGTCATGCGGCTCCCTGTACTCTGATCGCTCGTCGGACATCCGCGCGATGTTCCGCTTTTGTTCGCGCTCGTCAATGGCCGTCTTGCGAACGACGGAGTCCGGATGGGTTTGTCGGTTCCCGAGGCCGCCCATGCGATAATGGGGTCGCCGCTTCGATAAGCGTCCGACGGACAGTCAAGTCCCGGGCGACCAGCGGCCCACTCCCGGCTCACCGAAATCTACCGGCCGGGCCCCTGAAGGGCCACCGAAAGTCCACCCGCGGGCCACCGAAGAATCGTCATTTCCTCAGGAGATTCAATGAAATTCCCCCGATTCACGGCCTTCCGGGCGCCGCAACGTCTGCTGCAAAATGGCATTCGGCCTGAAGGCGCGTGTCGGCCGGGCCTATTCGGCGGCCCCGCGCTGCTCCAACCGGTAGGGCCACAGCGTATCGGCGACCTCGCTCCACAGCCGGTTGATCTCGGCCGCCGCCGAACCCCGCGGCTCGAACTCAAGCACGCCCAGACCCCGCCACAGGCTTTCCTGGAAGGCGACCCGGGCCCTCAGGCCGACCGGTGCAATGGGGAAGCCCAGCGCCTTGGCCGCCTCGACGGCGCGGGCGATGACCGGGCTCTCGACGCCGGCGCGGCGGCTTGGCGCCTGGTTGAGCACCACCAGCCCGGGCCGCCCCGCCGCGCGCACGGCCTGGGCCGCAGGGACCAGGGCGGCGAGGTCGAAGTAGCTGGGCCGGCAGACCAGGATGGCCAGGTCGGCCAGGCGGATGGCGGCGCTGGAGATGGCGTCGCCGCCGGCCGGGGTGTCCATGATCAGCAGGTCGCGACCCGCCCGCTCGGCGGCGTTGGCCACCGGGAACAGGGTGCCGCCGTTGGCCGGTCTCACGTCCGGCGCCGGGTCCCGCCGGCCGGCCGCCCAGGCGGCGGCCGAGCCCTGCAGGTCGAGATCGGCGATCGTGACGTTGAGGCCGTCGCGCCGGGCGGCCACGGCCAGGTTGACCGACAGCGTGGTCTTGCCGGTCCCCCCCTTGCGCGACAGCAGCACCAGTTTGCGCAACGAACTCCAGCCTCCGGCGACAGCCCTCCCCTGACGGGGGACTCACGTGACAGGAGAACCCTAAACCGCTTTCGCCCCCCGCCATAGGCCCCGCCGCAAGGCGATGAATGCCACAGGGTCGGCAACGACCTGACGCCGATTGAGGCCCGTGGACGCGGCGGCCAGGATCAGCGACGCTCAAGCTTTGGTTCCGGAGACATACGTGCCCCGTCTTGCCCTCGCCCTCTTGCTCGCCACCGTCTGCGGAACGGCGTCCCTTGCCCAGGATGTCGCCGAACCCAGGCCCTTGAAAAAGGTGGTGTGGACCGCCCTTCCGACCGCCGAGGTCATGGAAAAGGCCTATCCGGAGGCGGCTTTCCAGCAGGGCGTCGGAGGCAAGGTGGTGCTGGCCTGCAAGGTGCTGGGCGATGGTCGACTGGACGCCTGCACGACCCGCAGCGAGACCCCGGCCGACCAGGGCTTCGGCTTCGCCGCCCATTCCCTGGCCGCTGACTTTCGGATGCGGGCGACGACCGAGGACGGACTGCCGACCGCCGGCGGCCTGGTCCGCATCCCGATCGAGTTCAGCCCGCCGCCGGTGGACGCGGTTCCGGAGGGCTTCAAGGATGGCCGCGGCGAACGGCTGATGCGCCCCCGTTGGCTGCGCAAGCCCTCCGGCGCCGCCGTGTCGCGGGCCTTCCCGAAGAAGGCGATGAACCGAGGGGTCAGCGGCCGCGCCGTCATCTCCTGCGTGGTCATCGACACCGGCCATGTCGACAACTGCAGGATCGTTCAGGAAACCCCGGCGGGGTTCGGCTTCGGAACGGCGTCGATCGAACTGTCGCAGTTCTTCGTCATGCAGACCGACCTGGCGGACGGGTCTTCCACCGTCGGGGCGACGGTGGTCATCCCGCTCAGCTTCACGACGATGGGCGGCGACTGACCGAGGGACGGCGCACGAAACGCCACAGTTGCCAGAGGCCGAACAGCATCACCGCCAGGACCAGCGGGATCAGCACCGGCGCCAACATGGCCAACAGGGTGGTGACAAAGGCGGCGATGTCCTCGCCCACGGAGATGAACGGGTTGGCCAGCCCTGCCGTCGTCCCGGTGCTGACCACCCGCGTGCCTGCCTGGGCGGCGTGGAAGGCCAGGGCCGTGGGCGCGCCGATGATCAGGCCCGCGATGGCGGCCACCATCGGATCGAACTGGGAGAAGGCGGCGCCGGCCGCCACCGCCCCGGCTATGGGGCGGATGACGGTGCCGATGGCGCTGAGGAAGTGGTCGACGGCGGGAATCTTGTCAGCCGCCAGCTCGACAAAGGTGGCGATGGCGAGCGCGATCAGGGCCGGGGTGGAGTCCAGCCAGGTCATGGCGTCCGCCAGCTCCATGCCGAACAGCTGGAACTTCGCCGCCAGGCCGAGCATCAGCAGCGGCAGGAAGGTGCGAAATCCGGTGGCGGCGGCCAGGCCGACGCCGAGCAGGGCCGGCAGGATCCAGGTTTCCATACCCGGAGCCTACCAGCCCACACCGGTGTTGTCGCTTCAGACTTACGCGGCCTTGCGGAAGTCCGCGTCGATGGTGCGGCCGATCAGGTCGCGGGCCTGGCCCATCGCCTCCTCGACGGCGGCCGGGCCAAAGCCCAGCTTCTCGGCGCGAACGAAGGTCACGTCGGTGACGCCCATGAAGCCCAGCAGGGTCCGCATGTGCGGCTCCTGGCTGTCCAGAGCGGCCGCCGGCCCCTCGCTGTAGAGGCCGCCACGGGACAGGACGACGATGGCCTTCTTGCCGGTGACCAGGCCCTCGGGACCCGCCTCGCTGTAGCGGAACGTCGCGCCGGCCCGCAGGACGTGGTCGAACCACGTCTTCAGGCCGCTGGGGATGGCGAAGTTGTACATCGGCGCGCCGATGACCAGGACGTCGGCGTCCTTCAGCTCGGCGATCAGGCCGTCGGCGAGGGCGCGGGCCTCGATCTGCGCCGGGGTGACAGGATCCGCCCCGCGCACCGTGCCGACCGTCTCGGGGGTCAGGTGCGGGATGGGATCGGCGCCGAGATCGCGCTCGATGATGGCCACGCCGGGTCGGCTGAGCGCGTCGACGGCGGTCTGCACGAGGGCGCGGCTGGCCGAGGCGTCACCGCTGATGCTGCTGTTGAGGACGAGAACCTTGGTCATGTGAAACGCTCCACGAAGATGTCTGGGGGCACGGTGGCCGTGACGAACAGATGCGCATGGAGGAGCGAAATCGGTAGCTGCGAAAGTTGCAGTTCTGTGTTGACGAAAATGGAACGCTGAGCATCTGATAGGCCGATATTGTTTCACTGGAGGAGCGGTTGAATGTTCGATCTGGAAGCTATCCGCGCCTTCGTCGAGGTGGTGGAAACCGGCGGTTTCACCCGCGCCGCCGCAAGGCTGGGCGTCTCCAAATCCATTCTGTCGCGGCGGGTGACCGCCCTCGAGGCCGACCTCGGCGCGCGCCTGCTGTCGCGCACGACCCGGGGCATCAGCCCGACCGAGGCCGGACTGGAGTTCAAGCTGCGGGCCGAACAGATCCTCGCCGATCTGGAGGAAGCTCGCGAAGCGGTGGCCCAGAGCGGCGAGTCGCTCGGCGGCACGTTGCGCATCGCCCTGCCCCTCTCGTTCGGCCTGCGCCATGTACAGCCGGTGCTGCAGGAGCTGGCCCTGGAGCATCCGCGCCTGAAGATCGAGGCCGCCTACAGCGACGGCCTGGTCGATCTGGTGGCCGAGCGGTTCGACGTGGCCGTGCGGCTGGGCGTGCTGGCCGACTCCACCCTGGTGGCCCGGCGGATCGCCCCGATCCTTGCCGCCGTCGTCGCCAGCCCCGCCTACCTCGACCGACGCGGCCGGCCCCAGGCTCCAGCCGATCTCGCCGACCATGACGCGGTGGTGCAGACCGGCATGCGGATGGGCGAGGCCTGGCGGTTCCAGGACGGCAAACGGACCATCACCGTGCGGCCCGAAGCCCGCTTCCGGGCCGACAACGCCGAGGCTGTCGCCCGGGCGGCGGCGGCCGGCCTCGGCGTCGCCATGCTGCCGACCTTCCTGGCAGGAACCTTCATCGAGACCGGCGAGCTGGAGCCTGTCCTCATGGGCTTTCCCATCGGCGCCGACGCCGGCCTCTACATCGTGAGGCCGCCCGGGCCGCCGCCGGCCAAGGTGCGCATCCTCACCGACCGCATGGTCGAACGCTTCGGCGGCGAACCCTACTGGGACGCCTGTGCGCTCCGGCGCCAGGAGATGAAACCGGCGTCATGATTCAAACGATCGATTGACAGCGGTTCTCAACATACCCCAAATTCGAAAAACAACACGGCCGCAGAGCCGTTCGTCGCAGGGTGGATTTTTGATGACCGAAGCCGCGCAGCCGCTCGGCCCGCGCCCTCGCGTGGGCGTCGGCACCAAGATGCTCTACGGACTGGGGTCCGTGGCGTTCGGCATCAAGGACAACGGCTACCGCGTCTTCCTCCTGCTGTTCTACAATCAGGTCGTTGGCATGGAC
>JANPKF010000803.1:0-2193 GCA_031425895.1 Caulobacteraceae bacterium
CAGGTTGGTTGGCTCCGGCCTGAGACAGCCGCCGGAAATCAACCCACTCGGCAGGAATGCGCCGACCGCGGGCTTGGTCTGAGAATGGGCGTTGCTCTGGTCGTCCCGCAGTGTCGGCGAGACGGTTCCTCAGGCGAGATCCGGTGGGTCGGCGAGATCGGCTTCACGAACTGTCTTCCCCGATAGCGGCTGACCCCGTTCGTGCCGGCGACCTTCAGGCGCTTGCCTGGCAGCACATCCGGGCGTCTGTGCCGAAACGTCGCCTTGACGAAGCTTGGCGCTGAGAGCGAGGTCGGCTTCATGGTTTCCGGAGTATCGACGAACTGGCGCTATCATCCGCAGCGGGATGCACTGCTCGCCGAGGCTCACGCCCGCCCCTTCACACCACTGGCCGGCCCTGCGCTCGTGACCCGAATTGCGACGCTTTCGGGTCAGGCAGGCGAGCTGGGCGACCGCGCTCACATGGCGGCCCTGTGCCGCCGCCTTGGCCAGGCCGAACCTGGTCCTACAGCCCGCTGGTGCGGCCTGGACGCCGGGACCTGGAGTCTGCGCTGGGAGCGCCACACTGAGTTTTCAACCTGGACCTTTTTCCGCTCGCCAGCGGGCACAGCCCCCTTCGCCGAGACCGCGCTCGACATGGTGCCGATCGACTGGCTCGGAGCCTGGCCCGGCGACGTTCTGGTCGCTACGCGGCTGGAGGTTTGGAGCCACATAGATGAGACCGCCGCCGCGGCTCTTTTCGGCGTCGGGGTCACCGGTAGTCGACTGGTCGACGGCAGGACCAGCGTCCTGACTGATTTCAGGACCGATGCGGAAGGCATGACGAGGTTCCTGCTATTGTCAGGCGTTGGCGACAATGCCCTGACTGGAAGACTGGTTCAGTCCCTCCTGGAGGTAGAAACCTATCGCCTGATGGCTCTCCTTGCCTTTCCTGTTGCAGGGGAGTCCGCTGCGGGGCTCTCACGCATCGAGACCACGGCGGCGGACCTCGCGCACCAACTGGCCGAGGATGCTGATCCCGACGCTGATCGGCAGTTGCTTGATCGGCTTGCGACCGTTGCAGGTGAGACCGAGGCGCTGATCAGTCGCACGAATTTCCGGTTTGACGCCGCCGCCGCTTATCACCGCCTCGTCCGCGAGCGGATCGAGCGGCTCCGCGAACAGCACATCGAAGGTCTTCTGACGCTGGGTGAGTTCATGCAGCGTCGTTTGGACCCGGCCATGCGCACCTGCGACGCGGTGGCGGATCGTCAGCAAGCCGCCATCGCCCGGATCGCCCGCATGACACAGATGCTCAACACGCGTGTGGAGGTCGCTGCCGAAGCCACCAGCGCCGCCCTGCTGGCGTCTATGGATCGCCGCGCCGGTGCGCAGCTTCGCCTGCAACAGGCGGTCGAAGGCCTGTCGACGGTCGCCATCGCCTACTATGCCGTTGGTCTGTTGCTGTTACCCTTGAAGGGGCTGGAGCGCATGTGGACCGACTTCGACGCCACACTTGGGGCAGGCTTGCTGACCCCGTTTGTGGTGGCAGGGGTCTGGCTGGCCCTTCGCGCGTGGCGGGCGCGACTGGTCGATGTGCACGGTGATTCGCGATGAACCGCGCCGGGTCAAAAGCCGTCTGCCTGGCCTGAAATCACGAAACAGCGGCCGCCGGGGCGCGCCCCGACGCCCCCTGCGGCTACCCGACGAAGGGCGGCGCGAATCCCCAAGCGGTGGATGCCGAAGAACGGCGAGGCGTGGAACAGTGTGACGCTCCGGCTATCCCGGTCGCGTCGTCGTTATCTTCTGCGACCATGTTGATCGGATCGCAGAACTTGGCGCCTTCGCCGTCAGCTTTAGGCGCGCGCCTGCATGAACAGGAGCACGGTCGCCGCAGCGAACAGGGCCGCCCCGGCGATCATCATCACCAGGGAAGGACTGACATCAAACGTCGCGCGTGCCTGTTCGCGTAGCCGGCCCAGCAGTTCGGGCCAAGTGTAGCTCACAAAGTCGCCCTGGCTCATCATACTGACGAGCACGCCCTGTTCGTCCACCACGGGGAGGTGGCGGAACCGCTCGTTGGACATCACGGCGCACAAGGACTACCGTAAGGGAGTTCCGGGTACGCCGACCGAGTTCCGCGAGTATCTGGGGCAAAACGAACTCGTCTACACGATGACGTTCGCGGTGCTCTTCCTGCACAACAACGAGTGG
>JANPKF010000804.1:0-3899 GCA_031425895.1 Caulobacteraceae bacterium
TCGCATCTCCCGTAAGCCGGCTGTAGTCGTCACTGGTCAGGACCACGGCGCCGTTCTGGCGGGCGTAGTCGCGCCAGAGGCCGGCGACGAAGACCTTCGGCCGGCCCTTGAGGGGCAATTCCAGGGTCTGGCCGACCTTCAGATGGTTGAGCCAGGCGGCCGGCTCGCTGACCCAGATGGGGGTCAGGCCGGCCGGGACGGCGCGGGACTGGCCGATCAGGGGAATGCGGGCGCCGGGGTTGTCGCGGGTGACCGGCTGGGCGACCAGGGCGACGGGCGGGGCGTCGGTGGACAGGCGCAGGGGCGTGGCGCGGGTGAAGTGGACGGCGGCGACGCCGGGGGCGGCGGCGACTCTGGCCTGGCCGGCGAGATCGAGGCCGCCGACCTCGGACGGACCGGTGAAGCGAATGTAGAGGTCGTCCGGCAGGACCTGGCCCAGCCAGTCATCGACCGAGCCCCGGAAGCTGGAGACCATGACCGCCATGGCGATCATCAGCGACGTCGAGGCGACGATGCCGCAGAGGGCGACGGCGGCCTGCGACGGGGCGCCCCAGAGGCGACGGACGGCCAGTTCGGCGACGGGGCTCTTGAGGGCCCGGGCTTCCAGCGGCGAGAGCAGGGCTCTCGCCAGCCAGGGCATGGCGGCGACGCCGCCGGCCAGCAGCAGGGCCATGGAGACATAGCCCAGCAGCGGCAGGCCGTAGACGGCCGGGGCGAAGGCGCAGACGGCGCCGAGGGCCAGCAGGATGAGGGCCAGGCGGAAGCCCGGTTTGGCAGACGGGTCGATGGCGTCGCCGACGTTCTTGAGAGCCACGGCCGGCTGGGCGTTGGCGGCCTCGCGGGCCGGCATCAGACTGCCGACCAGGGCGCAGGCCAGGCCGAGGACGAAGAAGACGCCCGCTGCGATAGGGGCGAAGATCAGGGTCGGGCGGGCGCCCTGGAAGAAGCCGCTGCCCAGGTCGCCGCCGAGCAGACGCAGCGCCGTGCCGGCCAGCAGGAGGCCCAGACCCAGCCCCAGGGCGGAGCCGACAGCCCCGACGATGCCCCCTTCGGCCAGGACCTGGATCAGGAGGGCCCGGCGATTGACGCCCAGCACCCGCAGCAGGGCGAACTGGGAGCGACGGCGGGCGACCGACAGGGACTGAGCGGAGAAGACCAGGAAGGCCCCGGTCAGCAGGGCCATCAGGGCCAGCATGTTGAGGTTGACCCGGTAGGCGCGGGACAGGCTGTCGCTGCGCCGCTCCTGGCTTTCCTGGGTGACCACCTCGGCCTCGGCCGGGAGCAGTTTCTCCAGAGCCGCGCGGGTGGCGGCTGGATCGGCGCCCTGTTTCAGCTTGAGGTCGACGCGCTGGAGCTTGCCGATCTGGCCGAAGCGCCATTGGGCGGCGGCGATATCCATGACCACGATGCGGCGGCCTTCGGCGACGCCCGGCAAAGGTCCGGCGATGGTCAGCGCCACGGTTCGGCCACCGGCGGCGATGGTGATCACATCGCCCGGCTTGCGGCCCTCCATCAGGGCCGGGGAGACGAAGGCGCTGTTCTCGTTGAACACCGCCCCGGCCCCGCCGAAACCGCCCTCCCCCGCCCTTGAGGGTCTGCCCAGCAGGTTGGGCGTCACGGCGGCGGCGCGGAAGATATCGAGGCCGATGAGGGTCAGCCGCTGTTCCTCGCCGGGGACGACGCCGGTCAGCTGGATCACCGGGCTGGCGACCGCGACGCCGGGGACGCGGGCCAGCGTCGGATAGAGGCCCTCGTCGAACCCGGCAGGGGCGACTGACTGGACCTGCAGGTCAGCCTCGCCGTTGACCGTGCTGATGGCCTTGGAGAATTCGGTCAGGGCCGAGGCATTGATCAGGTGGACCGCAAAGCCCAGGGCCACGCCGACAGCGATGGCCACGGCCGCGGTGACGACCCGCACCGGCTGGCTGCGCCACTCGCCGAGGATCAGCCACCGAAGGGCGGGCAGGCTTGGAGATTTACCGTTGGGCATTGTGATGAGTGACTGTTGGTGATGCCCCCGCCGCTTCCCCCATCGCGGCAGGGCAACCGCGTGTGGCAGAGCGAAAGGCTCCCTTCCCCTCAATGGGGAAGGGTTGGGGATGGGGTGCTGCCACGACCCTGTAAGCGAAGCTCAAAGAGGGCGCGGACGCCTTATCCGCTCTTCCCCGACCATCGAGCGAACACCCCCTCCCAACCCTCCCCCATCGAGGGGGAGGGCTTTGGGTATGTGACGATCCGGAAGGCAGCCTCGTGACAAGACCCATCAGCTTCGCGCCACCAGGCCTTCACGGGTCAGGGTCAGCCAGCGGTCGGCGGCGGCGCCCACCCTTTCCGAATGGGTGACGATGAGCAGGGCGGCGCCGGCCTCGCGGGCCTGGCCGGCCAGCAGGTCCATGATCCGGCCGGAGGTTTCCGGATCGAGGTTGCCGGTCGGCTCGTCGGCCAGGATCAGGGCCGGGCGATGGACCAGGGCGCGGGCGATGGCGACCCGCTGAAGTTCACCGCCCGACAGCTGGCGGGGATAGTCCCCGCCCCTGCCCTGCAGGCCGACAGCGTCGAGCAGGGCGGTGGCCTTGGCGATGGCCTGATCAGGCGGGGTGTGGGCCAGGACCAGCGGCAGGGCGACGTTGCGGGCCAGGGTCAGGTGCGGCAGCACATGGAAGGCCTGGAACACAAAGCCGATGCGGTCGCGCCGCATCAGGGTGGCGCCGTCGTCGTCGAGGCCGGACAGCGGTTGGCCGCCGATGACGATCTCGCCCCGGTCGGCGCGGTCGAGACCGGCGATCAGGTTGAGCAGGGTCGACTTGCCCACCCCGCTTTCGCCCATGACGGCGACGAACTCACCGGGGGCGACGGCGAGGTCGAGACCTTCGAACAGCACGCGGCCGCCGGGCAGGGATTTGGTCAGGCCGTGCAGGGCCAGCATGGGGGTGGTCATCGGCGCGCAGTCTACCGGCTGGGCGGGCCAGGGGAAGGCGGGCTTATCGAAGCGTAGGTCGATTATAGCAGGGGCCAAGGCCGTCGAGACCCCTGATCTCCATAATCGGTTGATTTCGCTGTGCCTTTGCGTTGCCCGGGTGTGGCCAGATGTAGCCTGTGGCGTAGCCCGGACCGTAGCCCGATCGTCACCAGATGTGGGTCGATCTGAGCCCAAGCCGACCTACGGCCCGGATCAGAGCCGCACCGTGCCGAATTTGCCGGCGTTGTAGTCGGCGATGGCTTTTTGAATTTCGGGTACGGAGTTCATGACGAAGGGGCCATGGGCGACGACGGGGGCGCCGATGGGGTCGGCGTGGCCGAAGGCGAGGCGGGCCTCGGGCGCCGCTTCGATTTCCAGATGGTCGCCGGCCAGATCGAGGGTGACCAGGGTCCAGCGCGGGATGTCGCGGCCCTCGATGCGGACAGCGCCGTCGACGACGTAGAGGAAGACGTTGCGGCCCGCGAGACCGTCGAAGTGGATGCGACCGCCGCCCTGCAGGTTCAGGGTCGACATGAAGACGCCGGTCAGGCTGTCGATGGGACCAACGGTGTCGCCGTACTGGCCGGAGATCAGGTGCAGATGGACGCGGCCGTCGTCGGCCTCGTGGACCGGAATGTCCTGCGCCTGCAGGCCGATGTAGCGGGGCGCGGTCATCTTCAGGGCCGGGGGCAGGTTGACCCAGAGTTGGAGGATTTCGAGCGGGCCGCCGGTTTGCTTGAAGGCGGCCGGGGAAATTTCGGCGTGGACGAGGCCGGAGCCGGCGGTCATCCATTGCACCCCGCCGGGCCCGATGACGCTCTCATGGCCGCCGCTGTCGAGGTGGGCCATCTCGCCGGACAGGATGAAGCTGACGGTCTCGAAGCCGCGGTGCGGGTGGGGACCGAAGGGCAGGCCGCGGTTGTTCGGCGGGTAGGTCTGC
>JANPKF010000805.1:0-4356 GCA_031425895.1 Caulobacteraceae bacterium
GTGATTACCGGCTGACCGGGACGGACCCCTAGCTCGTCAACGACCGCCCATCCCGGCACACGCCCGGATGGGCCGAATAAGTACAAGACCCTATCAGGATTTGAGGTACGTATCAAAACCTGATCAAAAGGGCCTAGAATCAAACATTTAGAGCACGTCCGGGCGGCGGAACCGCGTACACTTCCGCCTGACGTGCTCTAGGGGTTCAGAGCGGCTGCGAGCCGCCCGATCCGCCGGCAGTTGCTCCCCATATCGCCGTTTCCAACCCGGCTGACCGAGCGGATGTCGATGCGCGAGCCGACGCCCTGGGGCCGCACCCGGACCGACAAGTCGTCCTTGAAGCGGTAGATCAGGCTGGTCGCGGTCCCTTCCAGCCGGCCGGCGCGAACGTCGTCCGTCACCAGCGCGATACCCTCCGCCAGCATGGCCGATTTGACGGCCGCGAAGGCCTGGTCGGGCTGCATGGAAACCATGGCCGGACGGGCCGCGCCGCAGGTTTCGCTGTTGATCTCGGCGATGGGCCGGCCGGCGCCGTTGCCGGCGTCGATCGGGACAACGGGGTTGGGCTCAACCAGATTGGCGTCCGGGCCACGCGCCGACATGATGTTCGACGTGAACAGCAGCGGCTCGGACCAGTCTGTCGCAACATCGTGGATGCGCGGCGACTGGCTTTCCCACCAGCCGAGGGCCGCGAAGCCCCCGAGGGTCGCCACAGTCAGGACAAGGGCCGTCATGGCCTTCTTCCAGTGCCGCTTCCAGCCCGCCAGGGCAGCGACCAGCAGGCCGACGAAGCTGGACAACACACTGACCAGGGCCGCGGCCGGAGCCCAGCCCAGGTTCGGCGCCGGGCCGGCCGTCAGCACCGATTGATAGCCGTCGCGCCAGTCCCAGAGACCTGCCCACATGCCGGCTGCGCCGGCCAGGATGATCAGCGCCGGGGCCAATGACAGGGCCACCGCCAGGGTCAGGAAATGATCGACCATGCCACCCTTCGGCTTGACCTTCTTCGCCCCGCCCGCAGGAACCGGGGTGAAGGACAGCGACGGCTCGTCGCTGGTCGCCATCACGCTGGCGCTGCTTTTCAGACTGGCCGGGAAGGTCAGGCCGCCGTCGGGCACCTCCGACTTGCCCGTCGAGGGGCTGTCGATTTGGCTTTTGACCAGGATGGCGCTGGCCACGGCTGTCGGAACCGCGACGAGCGGGGTCATGCCCGGCATGCTGGGTAGAGCGGCAGGGACATCCTCCTCGCCCTTGCGGGGCCTGGAGGCGACGTGCTCGGTGCGCGCCGGTTCGGCCGCGCCACCGGGCGTCCAAGTCAGCGGCAGATCGCTTTCCGGGATTTCGTCCGACACAGGCGGTGCCGATTGAGGCGGGGGCGCCGACTGGGGCGCCGCAGCATCGGCCTTGGCGACCGGGCCCGGTTCTCGCACCGGCTCCATCTTCAGCGACTCTTCGCGGTGGGCCTCGTCCCGGGTGAACAGCATGCCACCGGCCGCCGCCGCGGCAGCCCCGGCGATCAGCGCCTCGGCGATCGGGGCCGAGGCCGTCGGGCGGGCGACGGTCTCGGGAGCCAATTCCGCCGGCTCAGCCGGTTGCGGCTGGGCCAGGGTCTCGAGCCGGTTCTCCGCCTGTACGACCGAGGCGACCTGCGGCGCAGGCGACGCTTGGGCCTCGGGCTCCGGCGAAATGTCGTCGATTTCAGCGGCGGTCGGCGAGCTGAGGCCCTCCGCCTCGGCGCCGACCGCCGCTTCTTCAAAAGGGTCGGCGGCCTCCGGCTGTTCACTGGCGGCGGGCGGTTCAGGCGCGTGGAGCACCGGACTGGGCTCCGCACGCAGGGCGACCGGGGTCGCGACCGCCGCAGCGGCCATGGCGGCCATCAGCGGAATCTCCGGCAGCGCATAGTCGGCGTAGCGGGCGCGCAGCACCTTCTTGTCGATCTTGCCGGTGGCGCCCAGGGGGATGTCGTCGACGAACATCACATCATCGGGCATCCACCACTTGGCGATCTTGCCGGTCAGATACTCGATGAACTCTTCCTTGGTGGCTGTCTCACCGGCCTTCAGCTTGACCAGCAACAGCGGGCGCTCGTCCCATTTGGGATGCAGGATGCCGATGACCGCCGCCAGCTCGACCTTGGAGTGGCCCATGGCGATGTTTTCGATATCGATGGTGCTGATCCACTCGCCGCCGGACTTGATGACGTCCTTGGCGCGGTCGGTGATCTGCATGAAGCCTTCGGCGTCGATGGTCGCCACGTCGCCGGTGTCGAAGAAGCCTTCCGGATCGAGGATATCGCCGCCGGCGCCCTTGAAGTACTCGCCGACAACGAAGGGCCCCTTGACCATCAGGTGGCCGAAGGTGTGACCGTCATGCGGCAGGCGATTGCCCGCATCGTCGGTCAGCTTCATCTCGATGCCGTAGGGCGGGCGGCCCTGCTTCAGCTTGTAGGGCATCTGCTCATCGTAGGAGAGCTTGGCCACCCGGGCATTGGGCGAGCCGAGCGTGCCCAGCGGCGAGGTCTCGGTCATGCCCCAGGCGTGCAGGACGTCGACATCGTAGCGTTCCTTGAAGCCGCGGATCAGGCTTTCGGGACAGGCCGAACCACCGATCACCACCTTGGTCAGATGCGGCAGCTGTAGGCCCTTGGCGTCCAGTTCGGCCAACAGCATCTGCCAGACGGTCGGCACGGCGGCGGAGAAGGTGACTTCTTCGGTGTCGAGCAGTTCGTAGACCGAGGCGCCGTCCATCTTGGAGCCAGGCATGACCATCTTGGCCCCGACAGCCGGACAAGCGAAGGCCGTTCCCCAGGCATTGGCGTGGAACATCGGCACCACGGGCAGCACCACGTCCGTGCCGGACATGCCGAGCACGTCCTTCTGCAGGCCGACGAGGGCGTGGATGACATTGGAGCGGTGCGAGTAGAGCACCCCCTTGGGGTCGCCCGTCGTCCCGGAGGTGTAGCAGAGGCCGCAGGCGGTGTTCTCGTCGAAGCCACCCCAGGCGCAGTTCTCGGACTGGCCGGCGATGGCGGTCTCGTAGCAGTGGGCGCCGCCCCATTTCATGGTCGGCACGCCGTGGACCTTGAAGCCCGGCATGTGGCTCTGGTCGGTCATCACCACCACATGCTCGACGCTCGGGCAACTTCCGAGGATGGCTTCGAGGATCGGCACGAAGGTCAGGTCGACGAAGATGATCTTGTCTTCGGCGTGATTGATGATCCAGGCGATCTGCTCGGGGTGCAGGCGCGGATTGAGCGTGTGGCAGACAGCGCCGATGCCCATGATGCCATACCAGGCTTCCATGTGACGGGCGGTGTTCCAGGCCAGGGTGGCGACCCGGTCGCCAAGGGTGACGCCCAGCTGCAGCAGCAGATTGGACACCCGTTTGGCCCGGCCGTGGATCTGGGAATAGGTCGTGCGAACGATGGGTCCCTCGACCGATCGAGACACCACTTCCATGTGACCATGCCAGTTTTTCGCGTGGTCCAGGATCTTGTCGACCGTTAAGGCCTGGTCCTGCATTAGGCCGCGCATTCGCTTCACCTTCCCCGAGTGTATTTCCTTACGGCCGCACGCTAACGGTCCCGGCGCCGCAGTGCAAACCGGCGCTGCCTACGGGCGAGCAGATTCCTCAACTTCAAGCACCAGGCGCACGTTTCTCCGGGCGGCGCCGCGCCGGACATCGAGTTCGACCAGCGCCCCCGGTGGTCCCGCCAGGGCGGCGGCCAACCGGTCCAGCCCGCCGCCGTTGCAGCCGAAAACCAGGTCGCCAGGCCGGAGCCCCGCGCGGGCCGCCGGGCCCAGCGGATCCAGCTGAGCGATTCCGGCGTTGTCGCCGGCGATGGTCAGAGTCACGCCGGCCCAACCGGCGACCGGAGGCGGCGCATCCTCGGCTGCCAGCACCGGCGCGGCGACCAGCAACAGGCCGGCGCCGCCGAGGCCACAGAGCATCGCCCGCCTTGTGCCGCCCATCGAACGTCCCGAAACCTTCATCAGCCGCCAGCCTAGATGACGTCTTCCAGCACAACCGTGACCAAAGTTGGCGCGCCGGCCCGCTCGACCTGGATCTCCACCTTCGACCCCGGCGCCCCGCGCAGGGCCCAGAGCATGCCGTAGAAGCCGTCCGTTCCCCGCCAGCCGGTGATCTTGTCGGTGGGCTTGAGGCCTGCCTTGGCGGCCGGGCCGGTCGGATCGACCCAGGTGATCCGCACATGATCGCCGACCACATCGGCATCCATGCCGCCGCGGTTGAAGCGATAGACGTCCTGGATGGCCCGGCTGGGCTTGAAATAGAACCGCCGCCGCATCGGGTGGTGCAGGAAGTTGATTCGGCGCAGCACCTCCATGCCAACGATGC
>JANPKF010000806.1:0-1683 GCA_031425895.1 Caulobacteraceae bacterium
CCGTGAGCTGGCCGGAGAGGGTTTTTACGACAATGTCGTCTTTCACCGGGTGATAGCCGGCTTCATGGCGCAGGGCGGCGATCCGACCGGCTCCGGCATGGGCGGCTCCAAGAAGCCCGACCTGAAGGCCGAGTTCAGCAAGACCCCGCACCTGCGCGGCGTCTGCTCCATGGCCCGCTCGTCCAGCCCGAACTCGGCCAACAGCCAGTTCTTCATCTGCTTCGACGACGCCACCTTCCTCGACGGCCAGTACACCGTCTGGGGTGAAGTCACCGAAGGCATGGAAGCGGTCGACGCCCTGCCCAAGGGCGAGCCGCCGCGCAGCCCCGGCAAGATCGTCACCGCCCGCGTCGGCGCCGACGTCTAAAGTGACCCCGGCCCTCGAGGCGGCTTACGCAGAGCCGCACCGGCGCTATCACAGCCGCGCCCACATCGAGGCCTGTCTGAAAGAGTTGGCGGCGGTTCCTGGTCTTTCCGATCAGGACCGCCGCCTGCTGACCTGGGCCCTGTGGTGGCATGACGCCATCTACGACCCGACCCGGGGCGACAACGAGGAGGCCAGCGCCGAGTTGGCCCGCCGCGACCTGCCCGCCCTCGGCGCGACCCCGGAAGAGGTCGATGAAGTTGCTCGTCTGGTCCTGTTGACCAAGGGCCACAGTGTCGAGGCCAAAGATCGCCTCGGCGGCCTGATGGTCTCGATCGACCTGTCGGTGCTGGGCGGAGAGCCCCGCGCCTACGACGCCTACGCCGCCGGTGTGCGTCACGAGTATGCCCACGTCCCCGAGCCGGCCTTCCGCGCCGGCCGCGCCCGTGTGATGCGCCATTTCCTGGAGGCCCCGGTCCTCTATGCCGACCCGGCCTTCCGGGACCGCCTCGAAGGCCGGGCCCGCGCCAACATCAGCCGCGAGATCGCGGCCCTGGAAGCCTAGCGCGTCAGGACGACGACGACCGGATAGTGGTCCGATCCCAGTCTCGGACCCCGCTTCACGCTGACTGTCTTCCAGGCCTTGCCGGCATAGATCTGGTCGATGGCCAGCATCGGGAAGGGGGTCTCTATCTGGTAGCGCGTGATCGGGGCGGCCGGCCAGGTGGCCTGACCCCGGGTGCGGCGCTCCATGCCGATGGCCGCGTCCAGCCGGCGCAGGCTGAAGGACCATGGGGTGGAGTTGAAATCGCCGCCGATGACGGCGTTGTCGGGGTCGATCCCGCCGAGGACATTCAGGAAGCGTCTGGACTGCTGCTGCTGCGGGCCGGCCGGGATCGGCCAGGTGTAGTGGATCGCGAAGACGTCGAACTCGCCCTTGGCGCCCGCGAACCGCGCGTGGGCGGCTGACAGGTTGGCGTCGGAGACGCCGCCCCCAAGGCCCTGCCGCCTGACCGGTTTCGACTTCGAAAGGATCATCGTCGAGCAGGGCTGCGGGTCGGCGCAGGTCACCGCGTAGGGGTAGCGCTCGCGCAGCAGCCGGGCCGCCCCGCCGTTGGCCTCATAGCCCTCGACGATGGTGATGATGTCGGGGTCTTGTTCCAGCACCCAGCGGGCCGAACCCTCCGGGTCGCTGTTGTTTTCCCACAGGTTGAACTGCACCAGCTTTAGCGTCTCGCCCTGCGCCGGCGCCTTTTCTCCCTTGGGCCGGGTCAGCTCCGGCAGCATCAGGGCGCCCGATCCCAGCACGGCCACCGTCG
>JANPKF010000807.1:0-4385 GCA_031425895.1 Caulobacteraceae bacterium
GCGACCGCCGCTTCGTCGCCGCCACCGCGTCTGGCGATGAGGACGAACAGCTGGCCCCGGGGGTCTACGAGGGTTCGGCGGGGCATTGAGGTCGGTGCGTGCTTCGACACGCGACCTGCGGTCGCTGCTCAGCATGACTGACTATATTGAACTGCACTCCGGTCAGTCATCCTGAGCAGCCCGCATTGCGGGCGTGTCGAAGGACGCACGCTGTAAACAGCCGAAATCCGCCAGCAGGCGTCACAGGCTGTCCCTATGTATCGTCTCCGACCCGAGGAGACGCTCCATGACCACCGCCGCCGACTTCCACGCCCTGCATGCCGGTCCGGACGTGCTGGTCCTGCCCAACGCCTGGGACGCGGCGAGCGCCGCCATGATGCAGGACGCGGGGGCGAAAGCGGTGGCCACCTCCAGCGCTGCCGTGGCCTGGTCGCGCGGCTATGCCGATGGCGACAACCTTCCCGTCCCGGTTCTGCTGGATGTGATCGCCGGCATGGCCCGGGGCTTGTCCGTGCCGCTGACCGCCGACATCGAGGGCGGCTTTACAGATGACCTTGAGACCCTGACCCAGACCGTCTCGGCGGTGATCGGGGCCGGCGCCGAGGGCATCAATCTCGAGGACGGAACCCGCGATCCTGACCTGCACGCCCTCAAGATCGAGGCGGCGCGAGAGGCCGGCTTGCGGAGCGGGGTCGAGCTGTTCGTCAACGCCCGCATCGACGTCTATCTGAAGGGCCTGGCCGAGGGCGAGGCCGCCCTGGACGAAACCCTGCGCCGGGCGAAACTCTATGCCGAGGCCGGGGCCAACGGCATCTTCGTCCCGGGGCCGATCGACGAAGCCCTGATCGGCCAGCTGGCCGCCGGCATCGCCCTGCCGCTCAACGTCATGGGCCGGGCCGGCGCGCCGAAGGCCGCGCGGCTGGCCGAACTGGGCGTGCGCCGTCTCAGCTCCGCCACCGGCCCGTTCCGCGCCGCCTACGGCGTGCTCAACCGCACGCTTGCCTTCTTCCTGGAGACCGGCGATTCCGCCGCCTTCACCGAAGCTGGCCAGGGCATGCCCGACCTCAACAAGCGGTTCGGCTAGAAGCGGGGGTCGCCTTTCCGAGCTCTTGTTCGCCCAGGAGCGACCGCCAGCCAGATGTGAAAGCCCAGCAGCGGCGCGACGAACAGGATGAGCACCGCCAACATCGCGCCGAGGGCCAGCGTTCCACTGTCGTCGATCCCGGCGCTCATCAACAGATCCAGGACCAACTGCACCCCGACCGCGCCGAGCACGGGGATGATCGCGCCGGCCGGCGCGATCCAGAGGCTGCGTCCCATGTCCCGCAGGCGAAGCGCGCAGGTGAGGAGCCAGACACCGGTCATTGTCGCCGGGATCAACCACCACAGGATGGCCGGCACATCGCCGCTCAGGAGGACGAGAAGGATTCCCGCGATCGTCAACGCGACCTGAATGGCGACGAAGCTCTCGCGGTCCACCCCGGCGGTTCGAACCCGAGCTGTCCAACTCCGAGCCATCTCAACCTCCACAACGCGGTTGTGAAGGTGAGCATTCACTCACATCGAAGTCAAGGCGTTTGACCTACTTCGCCGCCTCATCCGCGAGGTTGAAGTCGATCGGCAGCTTGACCCGCGCGCCCGCCACCGGTCGGCCCGTGGTGCTCCAGGGGTTCATCTGCATCAGCTGGGCGATGGCGACTGCGGAGGCGCCGAAGCCCATGCCGTCCGGCCGCTCGCGGCCCACCTTGCAGTCCGTCAGCCGGCCGTCCTCGGCGACCAGGCAGTCGGCGACTCCGCGGCCGGCCTTCACGCCCGCCTCGGCCGCCTGGGCCGGATAGACGCTCAGCACCTTCTCGGCCTTGACCGTGGTGATCCAGAAGGGGTCCTTCACGGTCAGGCTGCGGCCCTCGATGCTGGCCGGGTTCAGGAAATGAAAGCCGATCAGGACGTCGGACCGGGCGTACTGCTTCGCTTCCTCCGCCGTCAGCCTGACCTGGAAGCGGCCCGCGAGGTCGCGGGCGGCCTTGCCGAAGCCGCCGCCGGTCTGACGCACCACGGTGCAGTTGGCCAGTTCGCCGTCGACCTTCAGGGCGCAGCGCAAGACGGCGACACCATCCTCGCCGTCGGCGCCCATCGGCCAGGCGGCGGTCATCTCGGCGAGGCTGGGCGCCCGGGCGAAGACCGGCTGGTAGATCACGTAGCGGGCGCCGGGCGAGGGCGAGGAAAACTGGAAGGGCAGGGTCACCTCGCCGCCATCGACCGGCTTGCCGTTGACCTTCTGCGGATAGAACAGGGTCGACCGTTCGGCGAGCTTCACCGCCGCCTCGCCAAAGCCCAGGCCCCACGGACCTTCCTGCACCACTTCGCAGTCCTGGGCCCGGCCGTTCAGGGCGATCTTGCATCGGATTGTCGCCCGGCCACTGATGCTGCGGTCGATGTTGCTGGACGGATAGGCGCTGGCGACATCCGCCCCGCTCGGCTTCGAGCGCCACTGCGGCGCCTCGACGATATCGGGCGGCGTCTGGGCGAGGGCGCCGCCGGCGCCGGTCAGGGTCAGGGCGAGGGTCAGAAGAGAGCGAACAATCATGGCTTGGCTTTCGGGGCCGTCTCATCGGCCTGGGTGAAGTTGATCGGCAACCGGATTCGGGCCCCGTCGACCGGGCGGCCCTCGTCGGTCCAGGGGTTCATCTGCATGACGCCGGCGATGGCGACGGCGGCGGGTCCGAAGCCGAGCGCTTCCGGGGCTTCGCGGGCCACATTGCAGTCGGTCAGCTTGCCGTCCGGCGCGACCAGACAGTCGGCCACGCCCGTGCCCGTCCTCACCCCGGCATCGGCGGCGATGTCGGGATAGAGGGCCAGCAGCCGATCCTGCTTGAGCTGCACGATCCAACGCGGCCGGGAGACCTTGCGCGCCTGGCTGTCGGGCGAGGCGGGGTTGAGGAAGCGGAACGGCACGTTGATCAGGCCGCCCTTGATCTGCTTGAGGTCCTCTGCGCTGACCTTGAGTTCGAACTTGCCGGCCAGCGCCATGGCGGCCGTCCCGAAACCCTTGCCCCTGGGCAGCTCGTTATAGCGCTGGCAGTTGCGCAGGCCGCCGGTCGAGGACACAGAGCAGCGCAGGGTGGCGCTGCCCTCCTGCAGATCGCCGGCCCCCGTCGGCCAGGCAGCGGCCATGTCCACGAAGCCCGGGGTCTTGATCCAGACCGGCTGGCTGAGCGCCGGAGTCGTCTTGCCGCCGAACGGGCCCTGGGAAATGAAGTTGATCGGGATCTTCACCGTCGCCCCGGCCTCGGGTTTCCCGTCGACCAGACGCGGCTTCATCTTGAACGAGCCGGCCAGCATGATCGCCGCCTGGCCGAAGCCCGATCCGGGCGGATCCTCGCTGACCACCGAGCAGCCCTGCAGGGCGCCGGTGACATTGACCGAGCAGTTGATGACCGCGCGGCCGCCGATCCCCTTGCGCGCCGCTTCGGCCGGCCAGACGGACATCATCTCGTCGGGCGTCGGCTTGCGCAGCCAGTCGGGATTGGTGATGACCGGTTGACGCGGGGCCTCAGGCGCGGGCGTCTGGGCCGAGACAGTTCCTGCCAGTCCGGCCAGGATGGCCGCCAGAACAACTTTACGCACGGTAAAATCCTCCCCCAACACGCGCCGCAACCTGCCAATTTCCGCGTCGCTTGCAAAGGGGCGCTGACCCGGCGCGCCGGAGCCACTATTCTGCATCCATGAGCGACGCTGCCACCACACAAGACAACCGCCCGCTGACCCAGGATGGTCCGCCGATCCGGCTCTACCTGATCGATGGCTCGGCCTACATCTTCCGGGCCTATCACGCCCTGCCGCCGCTGACCCGCAAGTCGGACGGCCTGCCGGTCGGGGCCGTGGCCGGTTTCTGCAACATGCTGTTCAAGCTGCTGCGCGACACCAAGGAAGACGCGCCGACCCATTTCGCGGTCATCTTCGACCATTCGGAGAAGACCTTCCGCAACAAGATGTACGACCTCTACAAGGCCCACCGGCCGCCGCCGCCGGAGGACCTTGTCCCGCAGTTCGCCCTGGTCCGCGACGCGACGCGCGCCTTCGGGGTGCCGGGCATCGAACTGCCGGGCTACGAGGCCGACGACCTGATCGCCGCCTATGCCTGCCGGGTTCGGGAGATGGGCGGCGAGGCCATCATCGTCTCGTCCGACAAGGACCTGATGCAGCTGGTCGGCAACGGGGTGACCATGCTGGACACCATGAAGAACGTCCGCATCGGCCCCGACCAGGTGTTCGAGAAGTTCGGCGTCATGCCCGACAAGGTGGTCGATGTTCAGGCCCTGTGCGGCGACAGCGTCGACAATGTGCCCGGCGCCCCCGGCATCGGCATCAAGACCGCCGCCCTG
>JANPKF010000808.1:0-4880 GCA_031425895.1 Caulobacteraceae bacterium
CCGAGGCCATGGCCAAAACCGCCATGGTCGGCATGAGCAAGACCCAGGCTACCGGCTACGAAGGCGGCGGCCTCGCCGGCCTGCAGCGTCAGGGACAGGCGTCGGCCATGCGCATCGGCCAGACCATCGCCGGCTTCATGACCCAACCGGAGGGGCCTCAGATGGTGGCCCTGTCGGCCGAAGGCTTCGACACCCACGCCAACCAGGGCGCCGCAATCGGCCAACTGGCCAACCGCCTCGCCTACCTCGACTCCCTGGCCGAGGGACTGCGCGAGGGGCTCGGGGCGCAGTGGAGCAAGACGGTGGTGGTGTTCGCCACCGAGTTTGGCCGCACAGCCCGCATCAACGGCACCGGCGGCACCGACCATGGCACCGGCTCGACCGCCATCCTTCTGGGCGGCGCCCTGAAGAAGGGGGGCATCATCGGCGATTGGCCGACCCTCAAGGAAACCGCCCTCTACGAAGGCCGCGATACCCGCCCGACCGTCGACAGCCGCGCCCTGTTCAAAGGCCTGCTGACCGATCACATGGGTGTCGACCGTCGCGCGCTGGAGACGACGGTCTTCCCGGACAGCGCCGGCGTGGCGCCGGTGCTGGGCTTGGTCTAGGGCCAATCGACATTCAGATCCGCTTTTCTACCGCTCATCCCGGCGAATGCCGGGACCCAGCCGCGTGATCTCGATGGCAGGCTTACGTGCCCTTCGGCACGGCTGTGATAGCCGAAAGCAGGACCGCGCCGTGCCTACAGGCACGAGTCCTGGCCAGTGGAGCCCTACGAAATGGGTCCCGGCATTCGCCGGGATGAGCGGAATTTTGGGTTGGAACCTGAATGTCGATTGGCCCTAGGCCGGGACCACGTCGAAGGCGATCGTCAGCCGGGGCTCGTCACCGCCGAAGCTTTCCGTGCCGTGCCACATGTAGCTGGGGAACAGCACAAGCAGGCCCGGCTGAGGCTTGACCCGGAACTCCGCATCCAGCGCCGGTTTGGTGTCCGTCCCCGGATGGCCAAAGCGCAGCGAGCCTGCATCGCCCTCGGCCCGCACGCTGGCCGGCAGGGAGACGTAGAAGGCCGATGAGATCCAGCCGCTGTGGTGCAGGTGGTCAACATGGTGGCCGCCGGGGGTCAGGCGCACCGACCAGCTGCCACTGAGCCTGTAGCCCTCGCCATGGGGTCGGCCGCGCATGGCGTCGTCGCCTTCGCCCAGCCTGGCGATATAGGCCCGGATCGGCGCGTCGATGGCCTTGAAGAAGGCCTTGATGGACGGATCGTCGCACTGCTCGAGATTGACGTTGGTCTGGGTGCCGCCGCGCAGGGTCTGGCCGATGGGATGGGCTTTCAAGCCATGCAGCCGCTCCAGCGCCTCCTTCAAGTCGGCGAGGTAGGCGTCGAGATTGCCCCAGCCTTCCGGCGTCTCGATGACGCCGGCGGAAACAAAGGCATCGTAGTCGTACAGGGCTCCGTAGCGCGCATCTCCGGCGAGCCGCCAGGCGGTGGCCTGTAGCGCCAGGCCGTGTTGATCCTCGGGGTCGAGCTTGCGGATCCTGGCGGCGGTAGCTTCGGCTCCGGCAATATCACCGGCGGCAAGCTGGGCCTGGGCCAGGGTGGCAAGGCCGAAGGTGTCATTGGGCGCGGTGGCGATGGCCTGGGCTGCGAGAATGGCCGCTTTCAGGGGATCCACGGGAAGGACAACCTGCGAGGCGGCGCACAGCAGGTAGTTGGGCGCCCCGGCCTTCTCGGCGGCCGGGACCAGCAGGGCGCGGGCCCCGTCCATGTCACCTGCGTATTCCAGCAGCTTGGCCTTGACGACCAGCAGCGGCAGGCCGTCCCTTTCGGACAGCCCCACCAAGGCCTCATCCAGACGCACGGTGGCGGCCGCCACATCGCCGGTGCGCATCCACACCAGTTGCGACAGGTCGCGATGGATGGAGGGGTTGGCAGGGTCGAGCCGGACGGCGTCCTCGAAGGTTTCCTGGGCCTGCTCGAAGGCGTCACGGGCCAGCAGGGACTGGGCAAGCGCCTGGGTCAGGGCCCCGGACTTCGGCTGGCGGGCCAACGCCTTGCGCAGCACCCCCTCGGCCTCTTCCAGCCGCCCCAAAGACCCCAGCGCCATGGCCAGGTTGTGCAGCGACGTCGGGTCGGATCCGGAGGCGATGACGGCCGCTTCATAGTCCTTCAGCTCAGCGATCGTATCGCCCAGCTTGCCATGCGCCATGGCGCGAAGGGTCAGGAAGGTCGGATCTGGCCGACCCTTCAGACTCTGGTTCAGCACGGCGATGGCGCCGGCCGCGTCGCCGCTGGCCGTCAGCTGTTGCGCCAGGTTGCTGGTCGCCACGCCCCGGGGATCCCGCTGGTGCGCCTCGCGCCAGGCGGCGGCGGCGTCTTCATCCCGGCCTTCTTCGAACAGGAAGTCACCGAGGGCTGTCGGACCAAGCGGCCCGTCTGCGTCAAGCTCGGCGACCTTGCGAAGGGCCCGCTCGACGGTGGCCTTGTCGCCGGCCATCTGGGCCAGGGTCGCCTGGGCCCACCACAGGCGCGGCTCTTCGGGGATCTGGCTCGCCACGCGAACCAGGACGTCCTGCGCCTCGTGCGGACGACCGGCCTGCAGGTGGTGTTCTACGGTGGCCATCAGACGGGCCTGATCGGGGCTCAACGCTTGGATCTCCGGGAAGTGAAGGGGTCTTCGTCCATTTCGGACTCATGGAAGCCGAAGCGCTCGAAGCCGGCCCGCAGCTCGGGGCTGATCGGCGCGGTCACATCGATCAGGCCGCCGCTGGGGTGGGGGCAGACCAGGCGGCGGGCGTGCAGCTGCAGCTTGATGCCGCCGCTGAGCTCGGCGCTCTTGTCGTTGGAGTACTTGGGATCGCCGAGAATCGGGTGACCGATCGCCTGCATGTGGGCGCGCAGCTGGTGGGTGCGACCGGTGTGCGGACGCAGGGCCATCCAGGCGGCCCGGTGGGCGGCGCGCGACAGGGTTACGTATTCGGTCTCGGCTGGATCGCCGCGCGGGTCTTTCGGGTCAGCGGCGACGACCAGTTCGCGGTCGCCGACGCCGGTCTTCATCAGAGGCAGTTCAATCACGCCTTCGGACGGCTTTGGGTTACCTGACACGATCGCCCAGTAGGTCTTCTTCGCCTTGCGACGCGCGAAGGCGCCCGACAGCTTGGCCGCCGCGCCGGGGCTCTTGCCCAGCATCAGCACGCCGGAGGTGTCGCGGTCCAGCCGGTGGACCAGGCGCGGCCGCTCCAGCCCCTCACCCCAGGCCGACAGCAGTCGGTCGATATGGTGCGGCGTCTTGGTGCCGCCCTGCACGGCCAGGCCGGCGGGCTTATTGAGGGCGATGACCTCGTCGTCCTCGTAGAGGACGAGCGAGCGGACGTAAGCCGCGTCCCGATCGCTGATCTGTTTCTTTTCACCGGCGGGGGGAGCGTCGGGCAGCGGCGGCACGCGCACGATCTGGCCGGCCGCCAGGCGGGTTTCGGGCTTGGCCCGGGCCCCGTCGACGCGCAGCTGGCCGGTGCGGGCCAGCTTCTGGATCTGGATCTGGCCGAGGTGCGGCCAGCGCCGCCGCAGCCAGCGATCCAGGCGACTGCCGTCCTCGCCATCGGCGACGACCAGCGACTTGACCTCTCTGACGCTCACGCGAAAACCCTCCGGGCCAGCATGAGCCCCACAAAGACGGCGGCGACCGAAACGGTCACCGAAACGATGGAGTAGCCTGCCGCAGCGGCCATGTCGCGCCGCTCGATCATGTTCGCGACCTCCAGAGAGAAGGCGGAGAAGGTGGCGAAGCCGCCGAGGAAGCCTACGCCCAGCAACAGCCGCATCCGCTCCTGACCGTCCCCACCGCGCAAGGCGAGGGTTCCGATCAACAGGCCCATGAGCAGACCACCCAGGATATTGACGCTCAACGTACCCCAGGGCCATCCGCCCCAGCGCGCTGTCAGCGTCCCGGTGAGATACCGGGCCACCGAGCCCGCCGCCCCGCCGGCGGCCACCAGAAACAGCTTCTCCATCCGCGCCTTATAGCGAAAAGCGGGCGTTCCGCATCCCCTCAGGCCTGCCCATCAGGCGGGATCGACGTCAAACGCGATGGTCAGTCGCTCGGCGCCGTCCTCGAACGGCTCGGTGCCATGCCACATCGAACTGGGGAACAGGGCCAGCATGCCGGGCCGGGGCTGGATCCAGCGCTCGGCCTCCAGCGGCGGGGTCGTGATCAGTCCCGGCTTGCCCAGCCGCAGCCAGCCTGCCCGGCCGCCTGCCTCAACCTCGGCCGGCAGGGCCACGTAGAAGGCCGAGGAAATCCAGGCCTTGTGCAGGTGATCCACGTGAGCGCCGCCGGGCGCAAGGCGCACCGACCAGGAGCGGACGACCTTGAAGGGCGTCTCGCCGCCCGTCAGTTGGGCGATGTGGGCCGCAATGGGCGCCTCGATGGCCTGGAAGAAGGCGCGAATGGCCGGATCGTCGCTTTCGGCCAGGCTCTTGTCGGTCTGGGTGCCGCCGCGCAGCGACTGGCCGACGGGATGGGCCTTGCCGCCGTGTAGGGCGCGAAGGGCGACGGCGAGATCGGCCAGATAGGCGTCCAGGCTGTCCCAGCCGGGCGGCGTGTCGATGGTCCGGGTCGAGACCATGGTCTCGTAGTCGCAGGCCAGCGGGTAGCGAGGATCGCCGTGCAGCCGCCAGATCAGCTGGCGTATCGACTGCCCGTGCTCGTCATCTGGAACGAGCGACAGAAGATGCTCAGCAGCCTGGCCGGCGCCGAAGGTATCGCCAAGGGCCAGCTTCGCCTCGGCAAGGGCGGCCAGGGCGAAGGGGTCGTCGGGTTGGCGCACCAGCGCCCGTTGGGCAAGACCGGCCGCCGCGTCCGGATCGACCGCAATGG
>JANPKF010000809.1:0-2276 GCA_031425895.1 Caulobacteraceae bacterium
CGCCACCTCGAGGGCAAGGCCAAGGGCCACTGGTTCACCGCCCCCGGCGAGGCGCCGAGCACGCGGCCTGCCCCGGCCGGCAAGGCCAAGCCCGGGGCTAAACCCGCTCGATCCGGACCCCCGGCCGGGCCGAAGCGGCCAGGCCCTGGCGGGCCGAGTCGGTCTTCAGGACCGCCGCGAACGAGCGGCGCTCGTCCGCCAGGCCCTCCGTCAAAGGGCGGTCCAAAGCCGCGCGGGTAAGGCGTTTGGCGTAGGCGATGCCTTCGGCGCCGCGGGTCTCGAACTCGGCGGCGATCTCGAGGGCGCGGGCCAGCGGGTCGGCGGCCAGTTCGTGGACCATGCCGAGGCGATGGGCCTCCTCGCCGGTCACCGTCAGGCCACGCAGGATCATCTCCAGCGCCCTGGCTTCGCCGATGACGCGCGGCAGCCGCTGGGTGCCGCCGCCGCCCGGGAAGATGCCAAGGCGGGTTTCGGGCAGGCCGATGGCCTCCACCGTCGGTGAGGCGATGCGCAGATCGCAGGCCAGGCTGAGCTCGAAGCCACCGCCCATGCAGAGCCCGTTGATCGCGGCGATCACCGGCTTGGGCGCGGCGGCGATCAGGTCGACCAGCTCGAGATAGCCGGGCTCCGGTTCGCTCGGAGCGGGCCGGGGGGCGGCGCCGCCGGCCAAGGCGTTGCTGGCCGCCGACAGTTCGCCGACGTCGTAGTGGGGGATGAACACCCCCTCCAGCCCGCCGGTGATGACGATGCAGCGGACGGCCGGATCGTCGGCGGCGGCCTTGACGGCCCTGTAGGTCTCGACGGCCCCGGCGTGGGTCATGGTGCCGCGCGGCGGGTTGGCGAAGGTGACGACCAGGGCGGCGCCATGGCGGTCGGTGGTGACGAAGGACATGGCGGCTTCCTCAGGGGTTGGGCGCGTCCGGCGCGTCGCGCAGCTGGCGCATCAGGCGGCTGGCGCGGCGGTAGCAGGTGATGGCGCTGCCGAGGGCGATGACGGCGAGGCCCGCCAGGATGACCTGACCCGTGCCGCCCCACAGGGGCTCGAAGGCGGCGAGCAGGCAGGTCACGGTCAGCACGAACATGCGGTGCGGCTTGGCCATCGGGCCGGAGAAGTCGGCCGCGAAGCCGAGGCCCCGGCCAAGCTCGCGGACATAGGCGGTCAGCACGGCCAGCACGGCCGCCAGCCAGCCCAGCCATTCGCCGGCCGGCAGCTGGACCGCCGCCGCATAGCCGGCGGCGACGATGAACAGCACGTCGGCGATGCGGTCGGGCAGTTCGTTCCACACCGGGCCGGTCGGTGAGCCCATGCCGTGCTCCACCGCCACCATGCCGTCGATCATGTTGCACAGCAGACGAAGCTGGATGCAGACCGCCGCCAGGATGAGGGCGATGGCCCGGCCGACGCCGTCCCCCGTGCCGGCCGCCAGCATCAGGGCGGCGCCGAGGGCGGCGAAGACGACGCTGATCGCCGAGATGTGGTTGGGCCGCACCCGCGCCTGGCCGAGCGCCCGGGCGAGGCCGACGGCCCAGCCCTTCGACCGGGTCTTCAGGGGGCGGCGGTTGTCGAGGTCGGTCATGCGGCGTTCCGGCTGCGGATCAGGGCCGCATTGTAGACAATGGCGTAGAGGGTCGAGAGGCTCCACGGAAAGGCGATGGTGGCGACCAGTTCCGGGGTGCGGATCAGGCTGTGGACCGCGACCAGGGTGGCGAGGACGCCGAGCGCGGTGGCCAGGGGCGGGGCCGCGAAGGCCAGCGGGCCGGTGAAGCGGCCGGCGAACCATTCCAGCACCCGCTTGATGACGCCGGTGAGCAGGGCGCTGATCACGCCCTGGGCGATGGCGGGCGGCCAGGCGGCCAGGCCATGGTGGCGGTTGGCGAACAGGGCCCAGCCGCCCATCAGCAGGAAGCCGAAGGCCATGTGCACCAGGCTGGACTTCATCAGGCGCTGGATCATGGCCCCTCCCCGCTTATCGAAGCGCCCCACCCTTGTAGCACGATGGGTGGGCACTGCGGATCAACCCGCCTCAATCGCCTTCTTCACCGCTCCCTTCCCGTCCCTCACCCGGACTTTCATGGGCATTGCGGTGGCAGCCGACACAGTTGCCGATGTCGCCCCTGACGCCCTCTGCCCGGTGCTTGGCGATGGTCGCCGACTGTTCGTGTTCGTGACAGCTGAAGCAGGTGTAGCGGCTGAAGTCGTTGCCGAGATGGCAGGTGGCGCATTTGACGTTGTGGTCGCCCTCCAGGGCGAACAGGCGGCTGTGGCCGAAGGTGGC
>JANPKF010000810.1:0-1917 GCA_031425895.1 Caulobacteraceae bacterium
TGCCCCCCACCTGCTCTGTCGCTTGCGCTCCAGAGCGGTCCTCCCCCCCCGCGCGGGGGGCGAGTTAATTATTCAGGCGCAGGTCCTCGGGGCGTCAGTTTCGCGCCGTCCAGCGTCTGCTCGGCTTTCGCCTTGCGCGCCGCTTCCAGCGAGCGATCCGCGCCCGTCCGGCCGAACCTGGCGCGGTTCTCGACGGCCGACTGTTTGCCGGTGGCTTTCGCCTTCGCCTTGCGCGCCTTGTTGAGGTTGATCAGGTCAGCCATGGGGAAAATCTAGCCTGAAACCGGATCGGCCGACAGTCGTTCTTGAGGTCCCACAGCAGTGCACGGGAGCACAACAGACCATGACCGACGCCTCCAACATCCGCGAGCACATGGAAGTCATCGGCTCCGACGAGAAGCATGTCGGCCGCGTCGACCATGTGATCGGGACCGACATCGAACTGGCCAAGATCGATCTAGCCGGCGGCTTCAAGCACCACATGATCCCGCTCAGCTGGGTCGACTCTGTGGAAGACGACAAGGTCAAGCTGAGCCTCACCGCCGATGCGGCCAAGGCGGCCTGGCGCGAGAAGCACTAGACGCCCGTAAACTGCGTTGAAGAAAGGGCTCGCGATCGCTGTAGCGAGCCCTTTTTGCTGCCTAGCGGACAGCCGCGCAGAACCGCTGGATGCGGCTGCAGGCTTCTTCCAGGACGGAATTGGACGTGGCGTAGCTAATCCGGAAGTGCGGCGAGAGGCCAAACGCCGCGCCATGCACCACGGCGACGCCCTCGGACTCCAGCAGTTCGCTGGCGAAGGCCTCGTCGTCGGTGATGACCTTGCCGGTGGGGGCGGTCTTGCCGATCAGTTCGGCGACAGACGGATAGACGTAGAAGGCGCCTTCCGGGGTCGGGCAGTGCATGCCGGTGGCCTGGTTGAGCATGGAGACGACGAGGTCGCGGCGCTCCTGGAACAGTTTGGCGTTCGGCTTGATGAAGTCCTGCGGGCCGTTCAGGGCCTCCAGCGCCGCCCATTGCGAGATCGAGCAGGGGTTGGAGGTCGACTGGCTCATCACCTTTGCCATCAGCTTGATCAGCGGCTCGGGCCCGGCGGCGTAGCCGATGCGCCAGCCGGTCATGCTGTAGGCCTTGGAGACGCCGTTCATGGTCAGGGTGCGGTCGTAGAGCTCCGGCACGACCGGGGCGATGGTGGTGAACTCGAAGTCGTCGAACACCAGGTGCTCGTACATGTCGTCGGTCAGGATCCAGACGTGCGGGTGACGCAGCAGGACTTCCCCGATGGCCCCCAGTTCGGCGCGGGTGTAGGCGGCGCCCGACGGGTTGGACGGGCTGTTCAGCAGCACCCAGCGGGTGCGCGGGGTGATGGCGGCCTCGAGGGCGGCGGGCTCGACCTTGAAGTTGGTGGCGGCGCTGGTGTGGACGAAGCGCGGCTCGCCGCCGGCCAGGTAGACCATGTCCGGGTAGCTGACCCAGTAGGGGGTCGGGATGATGACCTCGTCGCCCGGGTTCAGGGTGGCGACGAAGGCGTTGTAGATGACCGGCTTGCCGCCCGGCGAGACGTTCACCTGGGACGGCTTGTAGGAGAGGCCGTTCTCGCGGGCGAACTTGGCGCAGATGGCTTCCTTCAGTTCCGGGATGCCGTCGACGTCGGTGTACTTGGTCTTGCCGGCGTTGATGGCGGCGATGGCTGCCTGCTTGATGTTGTCGGGGGTGTCGAAGTCGGGCTCGCCGGCGCCCAGGCCGATGACATTGCGACCTTCGCGCTGCAGCAGGCGGGCCTTGGCCGTGACCGCGATGGTGGCGGACGGCTTGACGCGGGCCAGAGCGGCGGATTCGAGCGACATCGGTAGAGACTCCCCTGGAGGTCTGGTTTTCAGGATTGCGGGGGTCTTACGCTCGGGGGGGATGCGCCGCAAC
>JANPKF010000811.1:0-2590 GCA_031425895.1 Caulobacteraceae bacterium
TTTTGCTTTGGGCCGCCGCCGCGGGCTGGTATCACGGCGCCATGACCCAGCCGCCCAACACCGCCCAGATCGACTACTGGAACGACACCCCCGGCCTGACCTGGGCCTCGCTTCAGACCCTGCTGGACCGCCAGATCGCGCCGCTCGGCGAAGTGGCGATGGCGGCGCTGCACCCCCGCGCGGGGATGCGCATCCTCGATATCGGCTGCGGCTGCGGCGAGACCACCCTGGCTCTGGCCCTGGCCCTCGGGCCGGAGGGCCGGGTGCTGGGGGCGGACATTTCGCGGCCCATGCTGGAGGTGGCGCGCCAGCGGATCGCGGCGGCCGGCCTGGACCAGGCCTCGGTCATCGAGGCCGACGCGCAAGGCCAGGACTTCGGGGTCGGGCAGTGGGACGCCCTCTACTCGCGGTTTGGGGTGATGTTCTTCGCCGATCCCCCGGCCGCCTTCGCCAACCTGGCTGGGGCCCTGAAGGCCGGTGGCCGGCTGGCCTTTGTCTGCTGGCGGCCCCTGAAGGAAAACCCCTGGATGACCGCGCCGCTGGCCGCCGCGCTCCAGCATGTGGCGCCGCCGGAGCCGAGCGATCCGCATGCGCCGGGCCCGTTCGCCTTTTCCGATCCCGACCGGGTCAGGTCCATCCTGGCCGGAGCCGGGTTCCGCGACATTACCGTCACACCGCACGACGCGGCCATTGGCGGCAACCCGCTCGAGGATGCCCTCGTCGTCGCCCGCAAGGTCGGCCCGGCCGCCCGGCTGATCGCCGACCATCCGGACCAGCGTGACGCCATCCTGGCCTCCCTGCGCCAGGCGCTGGAAGCCAACGACGGTCCGGACGGCGTCTGGTTCGACTCGGCGACCTGGATCGTCACCGCCACGAAGGCTTAGAGTGGTCGCGCGTTTGATCCGATAACCGGTTCCCACTTATCGGAACGCGCTAGGCAGGCCGTCGTAACTTGAACAGTTCGCTGACCACGACGTAGTCGGCGAGATAGCCGCAGCGGGCCAGCGTCCGGGCGCCGGCGGTGTCGAAACGGCCGTCCACGATAAAGGCCGGATCGATATGGACGCCGACCACCTGGCCCAGCACCAGGTGCGACTGGGTCGGGGCGCCGTCGAGATCGGTCAGGTCGATGACCTGCAGCACCCTGCATTCCAGGCTGGCCGGGCTGGCCGCCACCCGGGGGGCGCGGACCAGGCGGCAGGGGGCCTGCTCAAGGCCGGCCAGTTCGAACTCGTTGATCTCCGGTCCGACGGAGGCGGAGGTGGCGTTCATCGCCGTGGCCAGATCCTCGGTGACCAGATTGAAGACGAACTCGCCGGTCTCGCGGGCGTTGGCCAGGCTGTCGCCCAGCTTCTCGGAGGAAAAGCCGATGATCGGCGGTCGCGAGGAGAAGGCGTTGAAGAAGCTGTAGGGGGCGAGGTTGACCACCCCGCCCGCGCTGATCGTCGAAATCCAGCCGATCGGCCGTGGCGCGATGATCGCCTTGAAGGGATCATGCGCCAGGCCGTGGCCGTTGGCCGGTTCGTAGAAGTGGGTCATGCCACCATGAACTAGCGCCCGCCCTGGCCGTCGTCGACCCGCAGGCAGGTCCCGGTCACCGCGTCGGAGGCCGGGCTGACCAGGTAGAGCAGGGTGGAATCGAGCTGGGCCGGGTTGCCGATGCGCTTGCGGGGGAAGTGCTGGCTGATGTCGCCCATGCGGGACAGCATGCCGTCCATCATCTCGCTCTCGAAGGCGCCAGGGGCGATGGCGTTGACGTTGATGTGGAACTTCGACCACTCGACGGCCAGGGTCTCGGTGATCCGCACCATGGCCGCCTTGCTGACCGAGTACAGGGCCGCGCCGCCGCCGGTGTAGCTGTAGGCGGCCGAGGAGGCGATGTTGACGATGCGGCCGGGCTTTTCGGCCGCGATCCGACGGCGGGCGAATTCGCAGGCCAGGATCCAGGGACCGCGGACATTGGTGTCGAGCACCGCGTCGATCAGCTCGACGCTCATCTTGTGGGCCCGCTGGGCGTCGGGGATGCCGGCGTTGTTGATCAGGATATCGACGGGCCCGAGCGCTTCTTCCGCCTTGCCGACCACGGCCAGAAGCTGGTCGGCGTCGGTGACGTCGAGCGCCAGGGCGACGGCGCGGCCGCCGGCGTCGTTGATCTCTTTTGCAAGGGCTTCCAGCCGGTCCACCCGGCGGGCGGTCAGGGCGACGGCGCAGCCCTGCGCGGCCAGCACCTGGGCGAAGCGCTTGCCGAGGCCGGAACTGGCGCCAGTGACCAGGGCGACCTTGCCGGTCAGGTCGATGGAAGCGTTGGGCAGGGGATAGGTCATGGGGTCGTTCCTCGCGTCTTTTGCGGGGAGTATCGAGGACTGACGGTGGGTCAGGGAAGACGGCTATCGAAGCGACCTACGATTATACCCGATGTTCAGCGCGATACCCCCTCATTTCAGCTTAAGCCTTTGAGCGTGTTGCCTCTTTCGTAGGCCGTATGTCACCGGATGTAGGCCGGCGCGTGGGTCGGGGCGTAGGTCGGGTGTTGCGGATTGTAGCCCCGATTGTGCCCGCGCCGGTGACGGGGGTTCGGGCGCCAGGCGGT
>JANPKF010000812.1:0-4499 GCA_031425895.1 Caulobacteraceae bacterium
CCGCGCACCACCCGGGCCTTCACCCAGGACGGCGTCTTCGACCTGATCCGCCGCCAGCGCAGCCTCAACTACCTGCCGGGCGCCGAGTACGCCTACACCAACAGCGGCTACAACCTGCTGACCGAGGTCGTCCGCAAGGCCTCGGGCCAGTCGCTGGCCGACTTCACGGCGGCTCGCATCTTCAAGCCACTCGGCATGGGGAAAACCAGCTGGCGCAATGACTTCCGGCGCATCGTGAAAGGCCGGGCGATCGCCTACGCCCGCGGTCCCGACGGCTGGCAGCAGCAGATGCCCTTCGAGGAAGGCTACGGAAACGGCGGCCTGATCACCACCGTCGCCGACCTTCAGACCTGGAATGCGGCCCTGGCTTCCCAGAAGCTGGGCGACTTCCTGACCGTCGAGATGCGCCGCCGCGCCGTGCTCAATGACGGCACGCGGATCACCTACGCCCGTGGACTGGTGGTTCAGACCTGGTCCGGCCAGGAAGAGATCAGCCACGCCGGCGCGACCGGCGCCTACCGCGCCTGGCTGGGCTACTACCCGCGCCAGCGCCTCAGCGTCGCGGTGCTGTGCAACGCGTCCGACGCCAACCCCACGGTGCTTGGTCGCGGCGTGGCGCTGATTGTCCTGCCCCCTGCCCCGCCTGAGCCGCCCGGTCAGTTGCTGGCGCCTGCTGCCGGCCGCGCGGGTCTCTATGTCAATGAGCGGACGGGCCGCACCCTGCTGCTGGTCGCCGACGCCAATGTCGCCCAGGGCATCCGCGTGGCCGGCGGCGGCCCGCTGTGGCCCCTGACCACGGACAGTGCTCGGTTCGGGGCCGATGAGCTGATCTTCGGCAAGGACGTGCTGACCCAGAAGACCTTCGAAGGCGACCGCTACCTCTATCGCCGAACCCTGCTGTGGGCGCCGACCCAGGCGCAGTTGACGCCCTTCGTCGGCCGCTATCGCAGCGACGAGATCGGCGTGACCTACAGGGTCAGCCGGGGCGCGAGCGGGCTCGTCCTCAAACTTGAGGAACGGCCAACCGTGGTCGTGCCGATGAACCCCGTCTACCGCGACGCCTTCGACCTGCGCGGCAACCTCGCCCGCTTCCGCCGCGACGAGAAGGGCCGCGTCGTGACCTTAAGCCTCGGCAGCGGCCGTGTGCGCGACCTCCGCCTGAGGAAGATTGGCTAGCTCGCCGCCCGAAGGTCCTCTGACCGCAGCGCCCGCAGCTTCTCGGCCACCAGGAACGACAGCTCCAGCGCCTGTTCGCCGTTGAGGCGCGGGTCGCAGTGGGTGTGGTAGCGGTCGGCGAGGTCGCCTTCCGACACCGCCCGCGCGCCGCCCGTGCATTCGGTGACGTTCTGGCCGGTCATCTCCAGATGGACGCCACCCGGGTGGACGCCTTCCGAGCCGGCGATCTCCACGAACGCCTTCACCTCGGCCAGAATGCGCTCGAAAGGCCGGGTCTTGTAGCCGTTGCCGGCCTTCAGCGTGTTGCCGTGCATCGGGTCGGTGGACCAGACGACGCTGCGGCCCGACTTCTTCGTCGCCTCCATCAGACGCGGCAGGCGGTCAGCGATCTTGTCCGCCCCGAAGCGGCCGATCAGGGTCAAGCGGCCGGGCTCATTGGCCGGGTTCAAGACGTCGATCAGGCGCAGGAGGTCGTCGCCCTCCAGCGTCGGACCGACCTTGACGCCGATGGGGTTCTTGACCCCCTTCATGAAGTGAACGTGGGCTCCGTCGAGCTGACGGGTGCGCTCGCCGATCCACAGCATGTGGGCGCTGGTGTCGTACCAGTCGCCGCTGGTGCTATCGACCCGGGTCATCGCCTCTTCGTAGCCGAGGAGCAGGGCTTCGTGGCTGGTGAAGAACTCGACGCGGTGCATTTCCGGATGGGTGTCCGGGGTGACGCCTATGGCGGCCATGAAGGTCAGGCTCTCGCTGATCTTCTCGGCCAGTTCCTTGTAGCGCGCGCCCTGCGGGCTGTCGGCGACGAAGCCCAGGGTCCAGCGGTGGATGTTGTAGAGGTCGGCGTAACCACCGCCGGCGAAGGCCCGCAGCAGGTTCAGCGTCGACGACGACTGGCCGTAGGCCTTCAGCAGGCGCTCGGGATCCGGCGCGCGCCCCTCGGCCTCGAACTCCATGCCGTTGATGTTGTCGCCCCGGTAGGACGGCAGGGTGACGCCATCGATCGTCTCGATGGGCTCGGAGCGCGGCTTGGCGAACTGGCCGGCGATGCGGCCGACCTTCACGACCGGCTTGCCGCCGGCGAAGGTCAGCACCACCGCCATCTGCAGGATCAGGCGGAAGGTGTCGCGGATGTTGTCGGCCGAGAATTCCTTGAAGCTCTCGGCGCAGTCGCCGCCCTGCAGCAAGAAGGCCTTGCCGTCGGCGACGTTACCCAGCAGCGATTTGAGACGACGGGCCTCGCCGGCAAACACGAGCGGCGGCATCCGGCGAAGCTCGTCCTCGACCCGCGTCACGGCGTCCGCGTCCGGATAGTCGGACGGGATATGCTTGGCGGGTTTGGCTCTCCAGGATTGCGGGGTCCAACGCTCGGTCATCAGTCTGCTCAATGTCTAAAAGGATCGAGGCTCATACAGGATGAGGACGATACAGGCAAAATAATGCGCGTGGGTGGCGACAAATCCACGCGCAGCGGAAAAATCATCCCCGGGCTTAGGCGCCGGCCCCCATGTTGGGCGGGATGTACTTGTCCTTCATGGTCACCAGTTCCTCGGCCGCCGTCGGGTGGACCGCGCAGGTGGAGTCCCACTGCTGCTTGGTGACACCCATCTTCACCGCGATCGCGGCAAGCTGGATCATCTCGCCGCTCTCGGGGCCGACGATGTGGACACCTACCACCTTCTGATCCTTCGGATTGACCAGCACCTTCATCAGCATCTGCTCTTCGCCGTGATAGAAGGTGGTCTTCATCGCCCGGAACACGGCGCGATAGACATCGACCTCGCCGAACGCCTGGCGGGCCTCGAACTCGGTCATACCGACCGTGCCGATCGGCGGCTGGCTGAAGACGGCGGTGGCGACCATCTCATGGTCGAAGGTCGTCGGGTTGTCGCGGAACTGGGTCTCGGCGAAGGCGGCCCCCTCGCGGATGGCCACCGGCGTCAGGTTGATCCGGTCGGTGACGTCGCCGACGGCGAAGATGTTGTCGACGCTGGTCTTCGACCATTCGTCGACGATGATCGCCCCGCTCTCCTTGGTCTTCACGCCCGCCGCCTCAAGGCCAAGGCCCTTCACATGCGGCTCGCGCCCCGTCGCGAACATCACCTGCTCGGTGGTCAGCTTCAGGTCGTTGGTCAGGCAGCTGAGCAGGCCATCCGCCGTCTTTTCGATGCTGGTGTGCTGGGTCCCCAGCACCACGCGGATGCCGCGCCGCTCCATCTCGCGGGTCAGGTGGATGCGGACGTCATCGTCGAAGCCGCGCAGGACATTAGGTCCGCGATAGAGCAGCGTCGTCTCGACCCCGAGACCCGCGAAGATGCCGGCGAACTCCACGGCGATATAGCCGCCACCGACCACCATGATCGACTTGGGCAGGGTCTCCAGATGGAACGCCTCGTCGGAGGTAATGGCATGCTCGATACCCGGCACGTCCTTTGGCAAGGTCGGCCGGCCGCCGGTGGCGATCAGGATCTTGTCGGCGGTGACCGTCATGTCCTTGCCGACAATCTCGACGGTGTGGGCGTCCTTCAGCACGGCGCGGGCATGGACCAGTTCGGCCCCGGCCTTGCCGAGGTTGGCGACATAGATCCCCGACAGCCGGGCGATCTCGACGTCCTTGGCCTCGATGAACCGCTTCCAGTCAAAGGTCGCCTCGGGGATGGTCCAGCCGAAGCCCTGCGCCACCTTGAGCTGGTTCGACACCTCACTGGCGTAGACCATGAACTTCTTGGGCACGCAGCCGCGGATCACGCAGGTGCCGCCGACCCGGCTCTCCTCGGCCACAGCTACCTTGGCGCCGCTCATCGCGGTTAGCCGCGCGGCCCGCACACCGCCGCTGCCGGCGCCGATGACGAAGAGGTCGTAGTCGTACTTGGCCATGGCGGCAGAAGTCTCCGGAAGAATGCGTCGGTATATCTAGGTATTCAGGGGTGCAGGCGCACCACGCCCTCGTCGGTTCCGATCAACGCCTCGTCGGCGAGATCGAGGAACAGGCCGTGGTCGACGACGCCGGTCACCGATTTCAGCGCCTCGCCGAGGGCCGCCGGCTGGTCGATCTTCCCGGAGGCCATATCATAGATCAGGTTGCCGCCATCGGTGATCACCAGCCCCCGCTCGGACTTGCGCAGGCGCGGCGGCGGCAGTTCGAACTCGGCGGCGATATCGGCCAGCCGCTGGCCCGTGTGGATATGGCCAAACCGCACCACCTCGATCGGCAGCGGAAACCTGCCCAGCGCCTTCACCTGCTTGGCGGCGTCGGCGATGACCACGCACCGCTGCGACGCTTCCCAGACCAGCTTCTCGCGCAGCAGGGCCGCCCCGCCGCCCTT
>JANPKF010000813.1:0-2496 GCA_031425895.1 Caulobacteraceae bacterium
CCTTCGTTTTCGGAAAACAGGTTGCCGGGTTTCGGCGCTGCGACCGGCGGCCCGCCGGCGGCCGGATAGCGCCAGATGCGGTGGTCGCGCTCGAAGCTGACCAGCCGGTCGCCGTTTGCCAGGATGGCCAGCCCCTCGGCATCGCTTTCCAGCTTTCCCTGCACCGGCTGGCCATCCGGCCGCTTCAATGTCCACAGCTTGCCGTCGGTCAGGCCGCCAAGCCGGCTGTCCTGGCCAAACTGCAGCTTCGCCTCGAACAGGTCGCCAAAGTCGCTGATCGTCACGATCCGCCCGTCCGGAGTCACCTTGAGGTCCGACAGGCCGTGGACGCGGTTGGTCACCGGATCGGTGATCGCCACCCCGCCCATGTAGGTAAAGCCGTTCAGGCTGGTGCGCTGGGGGTTTGCCGGGTCCAGGGGCACGGGCGTGGTGACGATCTGGATTTCCGGCCCGGCCGGCTGCGGCTTGTCGGGCAGCGGAGGCGGGGCCGGCGCGGCGCAGGCGGCCACCAGACCCGCCAGCGCAAGGCCCACCAGTCGCTTCACGACAGCGCTTCCTTCACCGCCGAAAACGTCGTCGCCTTCATCGGTGTCGGCATCACCGTCGGCAGGGCCCCGAGCAGGCCGCGCGACTTGGCCACCCGCTTGGGCTCCTCCTCGAACAGCGACGCCAGTTGCTCGACCAGAACGCCGCCCAACTGCTCGACATCGACGATGGTCACCGCGCGGCGGTAGTAGCGCGTCACGTCGTGGCCGATGCCGATGGCCAGAAGCTCGACCGGGCTCTTGTTCTCGATCTCGCCGATCACCTGGCGCAGATGGCGCTCCAGGTAGTGGCCGCTGTTCACCGACAGGGTCGAATCGTCGACCGGGGCGCCATCGCTGATCACCATCAGGATGCGCCGCTGCTCGGGACGGCTCATCATCCGCTGGTGAGCCCACATCAGGGCCTCGCCATCGATGTTCTCTTTCAGCAGACCCTCACGCATCATCAGGCCGAGGTTCTTGCGGGCCCGCCGCCAGGGGCTGTCGGCGGACTTGTAGATGATGTGGCGCAGGTCGTTCAGACGACCGGGAGAGGCGGGTTTGCCGGCCTTGATCCAGTCGTCGCGGCTGATACCGCCTTTCCAGGCCCGGGTGGTGAAGCCGAGGATCTCGACCTTCACCGCGCAACGCTCCAGCGTCCGGGCAAGGATGTCGGCGCAGACCGCCGCCACCATGATCGGCCGCCCCCGCATCGAGCCCGAATTGTCGATCAGCAGGGTCACCACCGTATCGCGGAAGTCGGTGTCGCTTTCCTGCTTGAAGCTGAGCGGCGCGGTCGGGTCGATGATGATCCGGGGCAGGCGGGCGACGTCCAGCATCCCCTCTTCCAGATCAAACTGCCAGGAGCGGTTCTGCTGGGCCAGCAGACGCCGCTGCAGCTTGTTGGCCAAACGTGAGACGACGCTCGACAGGCTGGCCAGTTGCTGGTCGAGATAGGCCCGCAGGCGCGTCAGCTCCTCGGGATCGCAGAGGTCCTCGGCCGGCTCGATCTCGTCGTGGGCGCTGGTGAAGATCTTGTAGGCCGGTTCGGGGCGGCCGGAGTCCTTGGGGTCCGGACGCGCCGGCTTGGCGCCGTCGCCCATCTCCGGGGCCTCGTCGCTCATCTCGGCGTTGGGATCGTCCTCGCTTTCGACGGCCTGTTCCTCGCCGTCGTCCTGGTCGCTGTCGGTGGTCTCGGTCTCCTGCATCGAGGAGCCTTCGGGCGACTGGCCCTCGCCGTCGCCGTCGGTGTCTTCCGACTGTTCCTGCTGTTCCTCGCCCTGCTCGTCGTCCTCGCCCTCTGTCGGATCGGCCCCCTCGTCGCCCATGTCGAGGTCGCGCAGGATGGCCTTGGTCACCTTGGCGAAGGCGGCCTGGTCGTCGATGCTGCTCAGCAGCCTGTCGAGGTCGGGACCGGCCTTGGCCTCGATCTCGGCGCGGAACATGTCGACCAGCGGCCGCACCGGCTCGGGCGGTTGCTGGCCGGTCAGCCGCTCGCGGACCATCAGGCTGACGATGTCGGCCAGCGGCGCGTTGGCCCGGTCCTGGATGCGGGCCAAGCCCTTGCGCTCGAGGGCCAGCTCCAGAACCGTCGTCAGGTTCTTGCGCACGCCGCCCAGGTTGTTGGACCCGATAGCCTCGATCCGCGCCTGCTCGACGGCCTCGAACACCGCCTGGCCCTGCGGCGAGGCCGGGCGGCCGCGCGAATGGGCGGCGGCGTCATGGTGCGCCAGGCGCAGGGCCATCTGGTCGGCCAGCCCGCGAATCCGCGAGGCCTCGGCCATGGTCAGGTCGCGCGGCGGATGCGGCAGCACCGCCCGGTTCCCGGACAGCTGCGGCCCGTCACCGGAGAACACCACCTCCAGGTCCGGCATCTCGGCCAGAGACCGCGCGGCATGGGCCAGCGCGCGCTTGAAGGGTTCGGTCGGGCTTTCGGTCTTGCCGCTCATACAGGTGTTTTAAGCACCGGCGC
>JANPKF010000814.1:0-1674 GCA_031425895.1 Caulobacteraceae bacterium
GCATCCGGAAGGGCTGCGCCTGGCCCTGCTGGCGGCGGCGCGGACGCGCTGGCTAGCGCAGGGCGAGTGGGCGCATGGCGAGGGGGACGAGGCGGCCGGCCTGCTGATGGTGCTGGAGGGCAGGCTGCGGCTGTTCGCCCAGGCTCCGGGCGACCGGGAGGCGCTCATCGGGATGATGGGACCCGGCGCGGCGATCGGGCAGAGCCCGGCCTTCGGCGGCGGGCCCAGGCTGGTGACGGCGGTCAGTGTCGGCCGCAGCCTGGTGCTGGTCCTGACCGACAGCGCGCTGCGCCGGGTGGGTGAGACCTGGCCGGGGGTATGGCAGGTGGTTGCGCAGCTGATCTATCGCCAGCTGCAGTTCAACGTTCAGGTGGCGGCCGAGCGGGTGGCGCTTCCGCCCCGCGCTCAATTGGCCTCGCGGCTGGTGATGCTGGCGCTGGGCGGCGATGGGGTGGCGGCCAACCAGTCGGACCTGGCGGAGATGCTGGGGTTCAGCCGCAAGGCGGTGAACGGCTGGCTGGGTGAACTGGAGGCGGCGGGAGCGGTCAGGCTGGGCTATGGGCGAATCGAGATCGTCAGCCGAAGGCTCCTGGAACGGGTGATGGCCGAGGAACGGTGACTGTGCGATCAGAAGGCCATGAATCTGCTCTTTGATACCCTCACCGGGGTCGGCGCGGCCGATGCGCCCTTTCTGGAACGACCGGACGGGTCGGTGATCACCCACGGCCAGCTTGAGGGTCTCACCGGGCGCTGGGCCAACGCGTTGGTCGGACTCGGCGTGCGGCCGGGCGACCGGGTGGCGGTGCAGGTCGAGAAGAGCCCCGAGAACCTGATCCTCTATCTGGCGACAGTGCGGGCCGGGGCGGTCTTTCTGCCGCTGAACACCGCCTACACCCTGGCGGAGCTGGCGTATTTCATCGGCGATGCCGAGCCTGCGCTGATCGTCTGTGATCCCACCGTCGCGCCTCGCGTCGTCGAACTCGGCAAGACCGCGACCCTGGATGCGATTGGGCAGGGAAGCCTGGCCGATCTGGCTGCCGCGAGCCCCGAGGCGTTCGAAACCGTGGAGCGCGGTCCCGAAGACCTGGCGGCGATCTGCTACACCTCCGGCACCACCGGGCGGTCGAAGGGAGCGATGCTGACGCATGGCAATCTGGCGGCCAATGCGCAGACCTTGGTGAAGCTGTGGCAGTTCACGGCGGCGGACGTGTTGATCCACGCCCTGCCGATCTATCATGTGCACGGGCTGTTCGTGGCGACCAACGTCGTCATGGCAGCCGGGGCCTCGATGATCTTCCGGGCCAAGTTCGACGCGGCCGAGGTTCTCAGCCTGATGCCGCGCGCCAGCAGTCTCATGGGCGTGCCGACCTTCTACACGCGGTTGCTGGACCAGCGCGGGCTGAGGGCTCAGGCGACGGCCGGGATGCGGCTTTTCATCTCGGGTTCGGCCCCGCTGCTGGCCGAGACCCATCGTGAGTTCGAGGCGCGGACCGGGCAGGTTATCCTCGAGCGATACGGCATGACCGAGACGGGGATGAACACCTCCAATCCCTACGACGGGGCGCGGGTGGCCGGCACGGTGGGGCCGCCGCTGCCGGATGTGTCGCTGCGGATCAGCGATCCGGAGACCGGTGCAGCCATGCCCCAGGGTGAGATCGGCATGATCGAGGTGCG
>JANPKF010000815.1:0-1648 GCA_031425895.1 Caulobacteraceae bacterium
CACCTCAACTCTCCCCCCGCGAAGCGGGAGGAGGACAGGTTTCGAGCCTTGGCGAGAAACCAGGAGGCGGGCCCCGCCGGCGGTTGGAGGTTCCTTCTGCGACAGGGGAGCCCGCCTCCTGCTTTGTCGCTCCGCTCCAAAGCGGTCCTCCCCCCGCGACGCGGGGGGAGAGTTACGTTTTTCGCTCCTGGCTATGTCACGGGCGTGGCGGTCGGTTCGTCTTCATCGAAACGGAGCCGATGATGACCCGCTGGATCGCCGCAATCCTCGCCCTGCTGATGGCCGCCAACGGGCTCTTCATGCTCGGCCAGCCGCAGGCCTGGTACGATGCCGTACCGGGGGTGCCATTGACCGGGCTGTTCAACCCGCACTTCGTTCGGGACATCGGCATGGCCTATCTGACCGTGGCCGGCGGGCTGGCCTGGTTCGCGTGGCGGCCGGTTCAGGGCTGGCCGGCGCTGGTGCTCAGCGCGGCTTTCCTGGCCCTGCATGCCTCGATCCATGTGGTCGACAGCGCCTGTGGGCCCGGCCCGCTGCAAACGGCCTTACGTGATTTTCCGGGCGTCTATCTGCCGCCGCTGATCGCCGGGGCCATCGCCTTCCTCAACCGTCCAAAAGGAGCCTGATCCATGCTCAAGGCCTGGTTATCCCGCTACATTTCCCGCTTCGAAAAGCAGTGGGGCTATGACGGCAGCTATATGCGCGAGTTGCTGGACGCCGGGTCCTGGCGGTTCATGCGGTTTGGTTTCGTGGCCAGCCTGGGCCATGGCGACGCCGCCCCGCGCGACGCCCTCAGCGCCGCCGGCATCCTGGCCACCCTGCGCGAGGACTGCGGGCCCTGCACCCAGATCGGCGTCGATATCGCCGAGAAGAGCGGCGTCGATCCGGCCGTGCTGCGGGCCATCCTGGCCGGGGACTGCGCCGGCATGAGCGATGCCGCCGTGCTCGGCTATCGCTTCGCCCGCGCCGTGCTCGACCAGGACGGCCCGGCCGCCGACGAGGCGCGCGAGACCATCGTCTCGATGTGGGGCCGGAAGGCCGTCGTCGACCTGTCGCTGGCCATCACGGTGGGGCGTATCTATCCGACCGTGAAGTTCGGGCTGGGACATGCGAAAACCTGCTCGCGGGTTACCGTCGCCGGGACGCCCGCCCCGTTCCACCGTCCGGAACCTCTCGCAGTATGAGCGACACCGCCGCCTTCGAAGCCCAGCGTCCGCGCCTGAAGCGGTTGGCCTACCGCATGCTGGGTTCGGTCAGCGAGGCGGAGGATGTGGTGCAGGACGCCTGGCTGCGCTGGGACCGGGCGGGGAAAAGCGCCCTCGATGCCGGGGCGTGGCTGGCCCAGACGACGACGCGGCTGTGCCTGGACCGTCTGAAATCGGCGCGGGTCCGGCGCGAGACCTATGTCGGGCCCTGGCTGCCCGAACCGCTGATCGAGGAGGAGCCGGTCGATCCGCTGGAGCGGGCCGAGGATGTCTCGGTCGCCTTCCTGCTGGCGCTGGAGCGCCTGAGCCCGCTGGAGCGGGCCGTCTTCCTGCTGCATGACGTTTTCGAGCAGGACTATGGCCAGGTGGCGGGCGCGCTGGGCCGCGACGAGGCCGCCTGTCGCCAGCTGGCCAGCCGCGCGCGGGGGCACCTGAAGGATGCC
>JANPKF010000816.1:0-4674 GCA_031425895.1 Caulobacteraceae bacterium
CTAGAGCGGCCGATTTGATGGAATCAAATCGGCCGCTCCAGCCTTTTGCGTGGTCGCGCGTTTGGGCCCGACAACCGGTTCCCACTTGTCGGAACGCGCTCTAGCTATAGGGCATGCGCCGACTCTCCTCTCTCTACCTCGCCGGGCCCGACCTCTGGTACCCGGACGCCGCCGCCCATCTGGAGCGCCAGCGGAGGGTCGCCGAGCAGGCGGGCTTCACCGTGCTGGAAGGGGCGATCCTGGGGGCGGAGGTGCGGGACTCCGGCGAGCTGGCGGCGCGGGCCACCTATGCGGAGCGGATCTCGCGCCTGCGCCGTGCCGATGCAGGGATCGTCAACCTGACGCCGTTCCGCGGGCCGGCGGCCGATGCGGCGACGACCTTCGAGATGGGATTCCTGGCGGGGCTGGGAAAGCCGCTGTTCGGCTGGATCAACCTCGGCGACGAGCTGGACGCCGAGTACCGTGAGCGGGTCGAGGCCTGGATGGGCGCGCGGCCGGACGAGGCCGGCGTCTGGCGGGACGGCGAGGAGTGCGAGATCGAGGACCTGGGCCTGCCGGAAGCGACCATGCTGTGGGCGGAGATGCGGCGGCTGTTCGTGATCGTGACGGACGATCCGATGCATGACCTGACGGGGTACGAGATGTGCCTTGAGGCGGTACGGATGTACGCGGAGTAGGGGACTTTCCTTCTCCCGGAGGGAGAAGGTGGCCCGCAGGGCCGGATGAGGGGTTACGGTGCTCGGACGCCACGCGGCAACCCTTCAACCGCGTAACCCCTCACCCTCCCGCGCCTGCGGCGCGGGCCCCTCCCTCTCCCTGTGGGAGAGGGTTTACCTAAGCCCAGCCCAGTGCCGCCTCGCCGCGAAGAATGGCCTCGACCTCATCGGTATGTTTGGCGCCCTCGCGTGGATGCAGCACCAGGGCCGGCAGCAGGACCAGCGGCGCCTTGCCGGTCTTTATGGCCCGCACCATCACCCGCTTGGCCGGCTCGTCGGCGAAGGGCTGTATTCCCCGGATGCGGAAGGAGCCGGCTTTCGGGGCCAGCAGCGCCAGAATGTCGGCCAGGCGGTCGGCGCGGTGGATGATCGTGATCGTGCCGCCCTCGCGCACCGCTTTCAGCAGGAAGGCGGTCCAGGCGACCAGCCCGCCGTCGGCCATCCAGGCCCCGGACCTGGCCGGATCGGGCGCGCGCAGGGCGGCGGGGTCGTCGAAGAAGGGCGGGTTGCTGAAGACATGGTCGAAGGGCGTGAGGCCCAGCGCCCTGAAGCCCGCCTCGACCTCGCCGGTGACGATCTCGACCCGGTCCGCCATGCCGTTGGCGGCGGCATTGGCCCGCGCGAGGTCGGCCATCGTCGCATCCCGCTCGAGGCCGACGAACCGCGTCCCCGGTCGCCGCGCCGCCGCGCTGAGCAGGGCCCCGCCGACGCCGCACCCGGCCTCCAGCACCCGGGCCTGCGGCGCCGCGTCGCAGGTTGCCGCCAACAGGGCGGCGTCCATCCCGGCCCGGTATCCACGAGCCGGTTGATCGATCTCGATCCGTCCGCCCAGCATCCGATCCCGGGTTAGGTCCATTCCGCTCGCTATGCCTTGTGCCAACCGTTGTCCTGACCTATCCCGAGCCTGTGGCGCCCGCAACGGCGGGACCCGAAGTCGCAAGGAGCCCGTCGCTTGGTCGCAGTGAACGCCGACGTTGAACGCCAGACTGCGTCCGTCGACCTGCTTGTCGACCTGGGCGCGGCCGACATGGACGGTGTCAACGCCCTGATCTCGGCCCGGATGCAGAGCCCGGTGGCGGTGATTCCCGCCCTGGCCGACCATCTGATCAACGCCGGCGGCAAGCGGTTGCGGCCGCTGCTGACCGTGGCCGCCGCGCGGCTGGCCGGATCGACCGGCGACGGCTGCCTGAAGCTGGCCGCCGCCGTCGAGTTCATCCACACCGCCACCCTGCTGCACGACGACGTCATCGACTCATCGCAGCTGCGCCGGGGCAAGGTCGCCGCCCACCTGATCTGGGGCGCGCCGTCGAGCGTGCTGGTCGGCGACTATCTGTTCGCGCGGGCCTTCGAGCTGATGGTCGAGGCCGGATCCCTGCGCGCCCTCGACATCCTGGCCAAGGCGGCCGGGGTGATCAGCGAGGGGGAGGTGCTGCAGCTGACGCGCGCCCACGACCTGAACCTGTCCAAGGACATCTACCTCGAGATCATCCGCGCCAAGACGGCCGAGCTGTTCGCCGCCGCCGCCGAGGCCGGCGCGGTCAGCGCCGGGGCGAGCGAGGAACAGACGCGCGCCATGCGCACCTACGGCATGAACCTGGGTCTCGCCTTCCAGCTGTCGGACGACGCGCTGGATTACGGCGGCACGACCGAGGCGCTGGGCAAGAACGCCGGCGACGATTTTCGGGAAGGCAAGGCGACCCTGCCGCTGCTGCTGGCCATCGCCGCCACGGGTGCGCAGGAGGCGGCCTTCTGGGAGCGCACCATCGGCCGCCGCGAGCAGGACGACGCCGACTTCCTTCGCGCACGGGACCTGATCAAGCAGACCGGCGCCGGTCAGGCGACGCTGGACCTGGCCCACGACTTCGCAGCCGAGGCCAAGGAAGCGCTGTCCTGCATGCCGGCCGGCGACTGGCGCCGGGCCCTGGAAGAGCTGGCCGACTTTGCGGTCACCCGGAGCGCCTGAGGCGGTGAGCGAGACGATCCTCGTGATCAAGCTCTCGGCCCTTGGCGATTTCATCCAGGCCACCGGGCCGATGAAGGCCATCCGCGCGGCGCATCCGGGCGCGAAGATCACTCTGCTGACGACACCGCCGTTTGAGGGGATGGCGCGGGCGACCGGCTGGTTCGACGCGGTGTGGACCGATGGGCGGCCGAGCTGGGGCGATCTGCCCGCTGTCGCCCGGTTGATCGGCCGCCTTCGCAGGGCGCGGTTTGACCGCGTCTACGACCTGCAGACCCAGGGCCGCACTGTCCGCTATTTCCAGCTGCTCTGGCCGTTGCGGCCGCCCTGGTCCGGCAACGCGCCCGGGGCGGCGTTCGAATATGGGGGCGAGGCTCGGGACCGGCTGCATGTGCAGGATAGTCAGCGCGAACAGCTACGCATCGCCGGCATCGCCGAGGTGGGTCCGCCGGACATCGGCTGGCTGACCGGGAAGGGCGATCATCGTCCGCCGGAATCGTTCGCGCTGCTGGTTCCAGGCGGTGCGCCGCACCGGCCGGCCAAGCGCTGGCCGGCGGAGCAGTATGGGGCGCTGGCCAAGGCCCTGGCCGGGCAGGGGATCACCCCGGTCGTGCTGGGTCACGGCGAGGAGGAGGCGGCGCTGGCCGCGACCATCCAGGCGATCGAACCGACGGCCCAGGTCCTGGTCGGTCGGACAAGCTTCGGCGACATCGCCGACCTTGCTCGCCGCGCGGCGCTGGTGGTCGGCAACGACACCGGTCCGGCCCACATCGCCATCGCCGGCGGCACCCCCGGGGTGGTGCTGTTCTCGGCGGAGAGCAACCCGGTCTTGAGCGCGCCCCGGCCGATCCGGACGGATCAGCCGGTCGAGATCCTGCGGGAAGACGACCTGGCGGACCTCGACATCGCTACGGTGTTGATCGCGGTCAGCAGGCTCACGACCCCCCCCTAATGCGGTATGCAATCTGGGTAGTCCTGTTAGGGTTTGCTCATGCGCACGCTCAAGATCCTGCTGGTCGCTTCAGCCCTTCTGGGCGCCGGGGCCGCCATGGCTCAATCGCCCGCAAGCTACGAAGCCTATGTCGAGGCTAACCGTCCCAGGGTTGTCCCCTCCGCGCTGACGCCGGCCGAGACCAAAGCTATGCGCAAGGCGATCGGCGCCTGGACCGGCAAAAAGTCGGAAGCCAACCTCGGCGCGATCCGTCCCTTTGCAGAAAGGGGCGACCCCACCGCGATGCGCGCGATGATGGAGGGGTATCTCTACCTGCAGAAGAAGCCCGGCGATCGCGGTGATTCAGCAGGCCTTGCCCGGCCTGAGCAGGGCCTGATCCCGATGGCCGGCCTGTGGGCGATGAATCTCTGGAAGGCCGGCGTGCAGGACCGGGCGGTCGCCGTTCCGCTGATGGCCTGCCTGCGTGGCGAAACCCGTCAGGATCCCAACAAGCCGTTCGACTACAACCGGACGATCAATACGATCTCGTCGCGAAGCAAGGAATACGACTGCGGCTTCGATACCTCCGTCGTCGCCTACGGCCATCACCGCTTTGCCGACTTCGCGGGCGAGAACAAGTTCAAGAAGCTGTCCTTAGCGCCGATGACCTTCGCGGAGCGACCCCTCGCCAGCTCGGCTGACATCGACGAGGCGAGATTGGCGAGCATCCTGTGGTCCATCGGCATGGGGTCCGCCTATCCGGTGCCGCCATGGGACATGGACTGGCTGCGGGCGCGGGCGAACGCCGACCCCGCTGTCCAGAAGCGCTGGACGGACGTGCGGTTTTCGCGGGAAATGACCGAGATGCGCCAGAGCGGCTTCGAGCCGCACCCGAGCAGCTGGGTCTGGGCCTACATGCAGGCCGACCCCGCCCGAAAGGCCGAGTACGAGCGTGCCTTCGATATGGCGCGGATAGACGGCGCGTCCCGGGCAGCGAAGTTCGACGCCAATATCGCCACCGCCAAGCCGGAGGACCGCGACTGGATGGCCAGCGTGGCGCTCCGCCA
>JANPKF010000817.1:0-1545 GCA_031425895.1 Caulobacteraceae bacterium
GAAGCCGGCGTCGTCGAACACGGCCTCGGCTCGCCCGCCCCGGAGATCCTCATCGCGGCCCTGACCCAGGTGACGCAGACCATCCGGCTGGGTTCCGGCGGCGTCATGTTGGTCAATTATTCGCCGTTGAAGGTGGCCGAGGTCTTCCTGGAGCTGGAGGCCCTGGCGCCGGGCCGAATCGACCTTGGAATGGGCCGGGCGCTGGGGACCGACATGCGCACCGGCGGCGCCCTGCGCTCAGCGGGGTCGGAGGCCTTTCCGCAGTTCTTCAACCTTCTGGGCGCCTGGTTCCTGGACGCGGCGGGCAAGGTCCCCATCGCGCCGGACCACCCCTTGAGGGGCATCCACGCCAGCCCGTCGGGGCCGTCGCACCCGCAGCTATTCGTGCTCTGCACCTCGCCGGACAGTGCGGCCTTCGCAGGCGAAGCCGGCGTGGGGATGGTGTTCGCCGAGTTCATCGCCCGCACGGAAGGCAGACCCTCGGTCGAGGCCTACCGCAAGGCCTTCCGCCCGTCCGCCTTCGGCCAGGAACCGTGGGCCGGGGTCGCCGCCATCGCCTTTGCGGCCGAGACCGCGGAGGAGGCCTGGCGGCTGGATGCGCCCCGCCGGGCCGGCTCCGTCGCCATGCTGGAGGGCGCTCGCCAGCGGTTCCCTGAGATCGGGGCTGCGCAGGCCTATCTGTCGGAGCGCAGGGACAGCCCCGTGCTGGCCGACGTAGAGGCCCGCACGATCACCGGCGACGGCAAGAAGGTCCGCCGCATCTTGGAAGCCAAGGCGACCGACGCCGGCGCCGACGAGGTCTTCATCCTGGCCACCGGTCCAACGCTTGGCGATCGGATCCGCTCGCTGGAGCTGATCGCAGGCCATTGATGGCTGTTGAGGTCCGCCGTGGATAATCCCCTGATCGTCTACTTCCACGGCGTCCCAGGGTCGTCAGCGGAGCTGCGTCTCACCGGAACAGCGAGTGGACGCGATGAGGTCTTCACGCCGGACCGCTTCGCGGCGACGGGCCATCCGAACGCCGCCTCGGCCTTCGATCAACTAGCCTTCGAGATCACCGCGGAACACCCGACCCGCCAATTCAAGCTCGTGGGGTTCTCTCTGGGCAGCTTCGTCGCCCTGCAGGTTGCGCGGCGGCTGGGCGACCGGGTCGACAGCATCCATCTGATCTCCGCCGCCGCGCCCTTGGAGTGCGGCGACTTCCTGCCTCTCATGGCCGGGGAAGCCGTGTTCAGGACGGCGCGCACGTCGCCCCGCCTCTTTGGCGTGATGGCGGCTGCGCAGTCGGTCATGGCGCGAGCCATCCCAGGGGGTCTCTTCGGAGCGCTGTTCCGCACCGCGGCCGGGGGGGACCGCGCGCTGGCCCGCGATCCGGCCTTCCGGGGTGTCGTGACCGACATGCTCAGACGGAGCCTTGGCGCCAACCCGACACAGTACCGTCGGGAGATCGCCGCCTACGTCCTGCCCTGGGCCGACCTGCTTGCGCACATCACGGCGAGGACCACGCTTTGGCATGGTGAAGAGGACAACTGGTCGCCGCTCGCC
>JANPKF010000818.1:0-8142 GCA_031425895.1 Caulobacteraceae bacterium
CGATCGGGGAAGAGGAAACCACGCATGAGCAGCGCGACCGAGGCTGACGGGCCATCGCCTTCCATTAAGGTCGGCAACTACCGATGGCTGATCTGTACGCTGCTGTTCGCGGCGATGGTCATCAACTACGTCGACCGCCAGATGCTGGGGGTGCTGAAACCCACCCTGTCGGCCGAGTTCGGCTGGACCGAGACCCAGTACGCCGACATCATCTTCTACTTCCAGGCCGCCTACGCCGTCTCCTACCTGCTGTTCGGCCGCTTCATCGACCGCATCGGCGCCCGCTGGGGCTTCGGCATCGCCTTCCTGATCTGGCAGATCGGCCACATCGCCCACGCCGGCGTGGGTTCGCTGAACCAGATGATCGCCGCCCGCGTCCTGCTGGGCGTCGGTGAAGGCGGCGGCTTCCCGGGCGGGATCAAGGCCGTGGCCGAGTGGTTCCCCAAGAAGGAACGCGCCTTCGCCACCGGTCTGTTCAACGCCGGCACCAACATCGGCGCCATCGTCACCCCGCTGGTCGTGCCGGCCCTGGTGCTGGCCTGGGGCTGGCAGGTGGCCTTTGTCGTCACCGGCATCGCCGGCCTGCTGTGGCTGCCGATCTGGCTGATCGTCTACCGCCGCCCGCGTGAGCAGAAGTCGCTCGGCGCCGCCGAACTGGCCTGGATCGAACAGGATCCCGCCGATCCGGTCGAGAAGGTCGGCTGGCTGAAGCTGCTGACCATCAAGGAAACCTGGGCCTATGCGCTGGGCAAGTTCCTGATCGATCCGATCTGGTGGATGTTCCTCTTCTGGCTGCCCGATTTCCTGTCCAAGAAGCATGGCCTCGACCTCAAGACCTTCGGCATCCCGCTGGTCTGTATCTACCTGCTCAGCGACGTCGGCAGCGTCGGCGGTGGCTGGATGAGTTCGGCGATGATGAAGCGCGGCATGAGCCTCAACGCCGCCCGCAAGACCGCCATGCTGATCTGCGCCCTGCTGGCCGTGCCGGTCTGCCTTGGCGCCGTGGTCGACAACCTCTGGATGGCCGTCCTGATCATCGGGGTGGCGACGGCCGCCCACCAGGGCTTCTCGGCCAACCTCTACACCCTGCCCTCCGACGTCTTCCCGCGTTCTGCGGTGGGCTCGGTGGTCGGCATCGGCGGCATGGTCGGCGCCTTCGGCGGCATGGCCATGGCCAAGTACGCCGGCTGGGTGCTGGACAAGATCGGCAGCTACACGCCCATCTTCATCGTCGCGGCGAGCGCCTATCTGCTGGCGCTGCTGGTGGTCCACCTGCTGACCCCGAAGATGGAGCCGGTGAAGCTGTAGCCCTCCCTTCTCGGGTAGGGCGCCCCTCCTTTACCTTCTCCCATAGGGAGAAGGGGGGACCCGCCGCGTAGCGGTGGGGGGATGAGGGGTTAGGAACGGTTCAAGGTTGGCTGTGGAAACCTTCGAGCAGCGTAACCCCTCACCCTCCCACGCCTTCGGCGCGGGTCCCTCCCTCTCCCTTTGGGAGAGGGTTCCGTAGCGCGGCATAGCCTGTTGCAAGCGGGGGAGGCAGGCTTTTTCTCCCGCCCTCACGCCGCCAACTTCCACGCCAGCGCCAGGTCCTCGACCAGCGCCGCGAACCCGTCCGCCTTCGCGCGCTCGTCCGGCACACGCAGCAGGTACGACGGGTGATAGGTGACCACCCCCTGCGCCTGGTCCTCAAGCTGGATCGCCCTGCCCCGGCTGGCCTTGATCGGCATCGCCTTGCCGAACACCGCCTGCGCCGCCGTCGCCCCCAGAACCACAATCACCCGCGGCCGGATCAGTCGCCGCTCATGGTCCAGCCACCAGCGGCAGGCGACGATCTCCGGCGCTTCCGGCGTCTTGTGCAGCCGCCGCTTGCCGCGCAGCTCATGCTTGAAGTGCTTCACCGCGTTGGTGACATAGGTCGCCTCGCGCGGCACGCCTGCCTCCTCCAGCGCCTGATTGAACATCTGGCCCGCCGGCCCGACAAACGGTCGGCCCGCAAGATCCTCCTGGTCGCCCGGCTGCTCGCCGACGACCATCAGCCTCGCCTGCGCCGCCCCTTCGCCCGGCACGCCCTGGGTGGCGTCACGCCACAGGTCGCACCGGCGACAGCCGTCGACGAAGGCGGCCAGGCCCTCCAGCGACGTCGGCTGCCCCTCCGAAACCGGCGCGGCCGGAAGCGGCCGAACGGCCTTCATGGCATGACGCGAAGGCGCCGTCGGCGCGGCGGCGACCATGGCGGCGGTCCTGTCACCGGCGGTGGCGATCAGGTCCGGGATCAGCCTGGCTTCCGGCAAGTTGCGCCAGTAGCGCTTGGGCATCTCGGCCTGCATGGCCTTCACCTTCAGCCGGGCCGGATTGAAGATCGAGGCGTAGTAGGTCCGCCAGTAGTCCTCCAGCACATCGTCGGCCGGCGCCTGGTCGCGCGATACCCCCGGCGAAAAGCTCAGCGCCTCCCCGTCCCAGTGACAGCATAGGTCCGGCGTCAGGATCGAGAACAGCATCCCGGTGAACCGCCGGACAAAGAACCCCGACGTGCGCTCGACCACGAAGTGCGCCGGTTCGAACCAGGCGGCGTAGGCTTCCGGTTCCACGCCCTCGATCTTCCGGAAGCGGACGAAGGCCTTCATCTTGTGACTGGCGCGGGAAACGTTCTTGGCCAACTCGCGGGCCCGGGCGACGTCCGGATCGGTGATATCCAGCATCAGATTCGGCGCCTGCTCCAGCCGCCACAGCAGGCGGTAGAGCAGATCGAACCGGTCGCCGTCCCGGTGGCAGATGACGTCCTGCGCCAGTTCGACGAAGGCGCGGGGCGTGCGAAAGCCCGGCGCTGCGGCGGCAGGCCCCTCCTCGACCCCGCCAACCGGCTCGGCGAAGAGGTCGCCCTCCCCCGCCACAGCCCAGACCACGGCATTGGGCTCTACGCCCTGAAGGCGCAGCGACCGCGCCGCCTGGCGCCAGCCTGCGAAATCGGTCGGCCCGCTCAGTCGAACCAGTTTCACAGCAGCCTCGGCTGCTCGGGCGCCACCTGACGGCGCAGATCGAGCCGGTCGGTCAGCGATCCCGGTGTCCAGTCCTCGGTGACGATGAAGGGTTTGACCTTCTCCACCCCGCGCGCCAGCCGCTTCACATCCTCCAGCCGCAGCCGCTTCTGCCGCCGCAGCGCGATCATCCGATCAACCGTCTTCACCCCCAGCCCCGGCGTGCGCAGCAGGGCCTCTCGGTCCGCCTTGTTCACATCGACCGGAAAACGCTCACGGTGGTTGAGCGCCCAGGCCAGCTTGGGATCGATGGCCAGATCAAGGTTGCCCTCGTCGGCGACAATTTCGTTCCGCTCGAACCCATAGAACCGCATCAGCCAGTCGGCCTGGTACAGCCGGTGCTCCCGCAGCAGCGGCGGCCGTTCCAGAGGCAGACTGCGCGAAGAGTCGGGGATCGGGCTGAAGGCCGAGTAGTAGACCCGCCGCAGCCCATAGCCGCCGTAAAGCCGGGCGCTGCGCCCCAGGATCTCGCCGTCGCTGCAGGCGTCGGCCCCGATGATCAGTTGCGTCGACTGCCCGGCCGGGGCGAACCGCGGCGGCCGGGTCTTGCGGCCCTTTTCCTTGCCTTCTTCGATGGCCAGCCGCACGCCGCCCATCGCCTTCTTGATCACCCGCACATCCTTCTGCGGAGCCAGGGCCGTCAGGCTGGCGTCGCTCGGCAGCTCGATGTTGATCGACACCCGGTCGGCATAGAGCCCCGCCTCCAGCACCAGGGCCGGCGAGGCCTCGGGGATCAGTTTCAGGTGGATGTAGCCCCGGAAATCATGGTCGAGCCGCAGACTCCTGGCGACCCGCACCATCTCTTCCATCGTGTAGTCGCCGGACTTGATGATGCCCGAGGAGAGGAACAGGCCCTCGATATAGTTGCGCTTGTAGAACCCCAGGGTCAGGTCGACGACCTCCTGCACAGTGAACCGCGCCCGGGCCACGTTCGACGACACCCGATTGATGCAATAGGCGCAGTCGTAGATGCAGAAATTGGTCAGCAGGATCTTCAACAGACTGATGCACCGCCCGTCCGGCGCATAGGCATGGCAGATACCCATACCCTCGGTCGAACCCACCCCCTTGCCGCCGACAGAGTTCCGTTTGCTCGATCCCGACGAGGCGCAGGAGGCGTCATACTTGGCGGCGTCGGAGAGGATGGACAGTTTACGCTTCAGATCGAGTACGGCCATAAGGCCGTTCTAAAGTTCTCTCTTTGTTCTGTCTACGTGTCTGTCGCAAAAATGCTTTGGAACCAAACACTTCGCGCGCGGTTCCGCCCCTGTGACGCGCCTTATGATCCAGCACGAAACCCGCTACCGCTATGAAAAGCCGGTTGCGTTCGGGCCCCAGCGCCTGATGCTGCGGCCCCGCGACAGTCATGGACTGAAGGTCGAGAAGGCCTCCCTGGCCGTCAGCCCGCCCGGCGCCATCCGCTGGACCTACGACGCCTACGGCAACTGCGTCTGCTGGTTCACGCCGCAGGGCGAGGCAACCGAACTGGCCATCATCAGCCAGCTGCTCATCGAGCGCTTCCCGGCCTCGCTCGCCCCCTTCCACCCCGACAACCCCCACTCGGCCATGCCGATCGCCTACAGCCGCGACGATCAGGCGGCGCTGGCGCCCTACAGGGTTCCCGACAGCGAGGACGATCCTTCCGTCACGGCCTGGCTGGCGGAGCAACTGACAGCGCCGGACGAGCCGGCCCTCGATTTCCTTCTGCGCATGAACCGGTCCATCGACGCCTTCGCCTACAAGGCCCGCTACGAGGAGGGCGTCCAGACCCCCGCTGAAACCCTGGCCACCCGGGCCGGCACCTGCCGCGACTTCGCCTGGCTGATGGTCGAGACGCTACGCCGCGCCGGCTTCGCGGCCCGCTTCGTCACCGGCTACCTGCACAGCCCGGCCGCCACCCTTCGCGGGGCCGGCGCGACCCATGCCTGGTGCGAAGTCTTCCTGCCCGACCTGGGCTGGACCGAATTCGACCCGACCAACGGTCTGGCCGAGTCCCCCGACCTGATCCCCGTCGCCGCCAGCCGAACCCCGCGGGAGGCCGCTCCGGTCAGCGGCGCCCTGATCGGTCATCCCGGCAGAAGCGAACTCATCGTCAACGTCACTGTTTCGGCCGCCGAAGATCTGGCGGCGGCCGCCTGAAGGCCCGGAGAGGCCGCAATCGTTGGGAGGATCGCGTCATGACTTCGAATTTCCAGCAGCAGCAGCCCGCCTGGCGAGACGCCTTCTGCAAATCCGCTCCCCAGCCCCAGCACGGTCAGAAGGCTGAAAAGGGTAGCGCCAGGACGGCGGACAGCCCCGTCCCCAAGCGCCGTCCGGCGCACTGACCACCCGATCTGCGCTGGCGCCCGGGACACGGGACACGAAAAGTGATCGAACGCCGCTCGCCTTAACAGCGACTGGGCTTGCTTGCGCCGGGCGCCGCGTTAACGTCGGTTAACAGGGACGCATTCGGGGGAGTAGATGCGGCCGTTTGCCGGGATAGCCTTGACCAGCCTGACCGCCGCGTCGTTCGCGGTGATGTCGGCGGCGTCCGTCACCGGCGCGGCATCGGATGGCCTGTCCGACACCAGCCTGCTGAAGAACGCCGACCTCGCCGGCGCCTTTGCCGGAACCAATCGTGTTCCCGACGATCCGGACGCGCCGATTCGCACCAGCCGCTTCGACGATGCGCCGAACCCGGTCATCGAACTTGCCGGCGCGCCCAGGGTGGCGGCGCCGATCACCTACCCGGGCCAGGTCGTCGCCCTGGCCACCGCCGACGCCACGCCGGCGCCCGATCCCCAGGCCGTCATGCTGGCCCGCTTTGTCCCCAAGGCGGATGCCGCCCCAACGACCTATGCGGAGCCGCGCGTCGCCGCCTACGCCAGCCCTGCGGTCCGCCAGGCCCTCGCCCCCTCGTCGTCAGCGGCCCCGATGGGCCTGTTCAACCCCATGCGACGGCTGACCATCAGCCTGACCAACGAGAGCCCGCTCAATCCCGGCTCCGGCCTCTCCTTCGGCGGCCGCGACAGCCGTCAGAACCCTGCCGCCGAGCAGATCGCACCCCGCGGTCGCCTGTTCGACAACAAGCGCTTCGGCGTGCAGGTCGATGTCAGTCCGTCCCGTAGCAAGAAGGGCCGCTGGTTCGCCTTCGCCGCAACCTCGGGCGACGCCCTGGGCTTCAACTTCGGCGAAAAGGGTCGCAACAAATCCCAGCGCTGGACGGTCGAAAAGCTGGCCGAGTACGGCAAGGTCCAGCTCGGTCTCGGCTGGCGCAAGGGCCCGATGCAGATCTCCGCCGCCGCCACCCAGCGCGAAATCGGCGCCTATGGCTACAAGCGGGACGACACCGTCTTCGGCCTGTCCTTCACGGTCAGCGGCGGCAAGCGCCTGCCCGCGCCGAAAGCCCGCCGGGGCATTCCGCGCGGCGACTGATACGCGGCGACCCTCCTCCGGCGCCGCCGGATGACGGCTTGATGATTGCCGCCACCGGTCTACTAACACCCCGTGTCCGACCTCCCATCAGCTCAGACCGATCCGCTTCCTCCCAAGACCGTCGCGCCGCCGCCGGGCTCGACCGGCTCGCGCCTCGCCTCGCTGGCGGTGGCCAGCGCCCTGTTCATGGAGTTCATCGACGCCACCTCCCTGTCGACCGCCCTGCCGACCCTGGCCAAGGCCTTCGACGCCGATCCCCTGCATCTGAAGCTGGCCCTGACCAGCTACATCCTGGCCCTGGCGGTGTTCGTGCCGGTCAGCGGCTGGGCGGCGGAGAAGTTCGGCGCGCGGCGGGTGTTTCTGGTCGCCATGACCGTCTTCCTCGCCGGCTCGGTGCTGAACGGCTTCGCCACCTCGCTCGAACAGCTGGTCGCCTTCCGCGTCATCCAGGGCATGGGCGGGGCGCTGATGACGCCCGTGGCCCGCCTGATCGTCGTTGGATCGACGCCGAAGGAAAAGCTGCTGACCGCCATGGGCTGGTTCACCATGCCGGCCCTGGTCGGCCCGTTGATCGGCCCGCCGCTGGCCGGCTTCGTGCTGTCGGTCGCCGACTGGCCCTGGATATTCTGGCTGAACGTTCCCGTCGGCATCCTCGGCATGGCGGCGGTCATGCGCTGGGTGCCCCACATCAGGATGCCGGACCCCGGCCGCTTCGACTGGAGCGGTTTCGCCCTCTCGGCCGCAGCCATCACCGGCGTCGTCGCCGTGGCTGAGACCGCCGGCGTCGGACTGATCCCCTGGCCGCTGCAGATCGCGCTCGTCCTCGTCGCCATCGCCTGTGGCTGGGGTTACCTGCGCCTGGCCGCCGCCAAGGCCCGGCCGATCCTCGACCTCGGCCTCCTGCGCTACCCGACCTTCCGGGCCAGCATCCTGGGCGGGACCTTCGTGCGCCTGGGCGTCGGCGCCGGGCCCTTCCTCATGCCCCTGCTGCTGCAGGTGGCGCTGGGCTGGACGCCGCTGCAGGCCGGATCGGTGACCCTGGCCGGCGGCCTCGGCGTGCTCGGCGCCAGGCCCTTCGCCGCCGTCGTGCTCAAGCGGGTCGGCTTTCGGGCCATGCTGGCCACCTTCGTGGTCATCGCCGCCGTCCTGACCGCAGCCCCCGGCTTCTTTACCAGCGCCACCCCCGCGGCCCTGATCATGCTGCTGCTGTTTCTGGCCGGCTTCGCGCGGGCCAGCCAGTTCATCTCGGCCAACACCATCGCCTTCGCCGAGGTCCCCACCGAAAAGGTCCCCGCCGCCTCCACCCTGCAGGCGGTCAGCCAGCAGATCGGCCTGGCCCTGGGGATCAGCTTCGGCGGCCTCATGCTGCATTTCGCCCGGGGTCTGGGACCGGGCGACGGCGCCCTGACTCCCTCCAGCTTCACCCTGCCCTACCTCGCCATCGGCGCGGTGACCCTGCTGGCCGTACCGGTTTATCTTGCCCTCGACCCACGGGCGGGGGCCAATATGAGCGGTCATCGCCGACGGGAGGATGCATGAGCCCGCCGCCCCAAACCTTCGCCCTCGAGGTTCGAGACGTTCGCCGCACCTACGGCGAGGAACGCGCCCTGCGCGGCGCCAGCCTGACCCTGCAGGCCGGCCGCATCACCTGCCTGCTGGGCCCCAGCGGCTGCGGCAAGAGCACCCTGCTGCG
>JANPKF010000819.1:0-3472 GCA_031425895.1 Caulobacteraceae bacterium
GTCGACCGCCACCTCGACCTTCACCTTGGGCACGAAGTTCACCTGGTACTCTGCGCCCCGGTAAATCTCGGTCTGGCCCTTTTGTCGGCCGTAGCCCTTTACCTCGGAGACGGTCATCCCCTCGACGCCAGCCGCGACCAGGGCTTCACGCACCTCGTCCAGCTTGAAGGGTTTGACCACCGCTATGATCAGTTTCATCCGACTTGTTCGCCCGCCGATTAGGCGCGCGCCCCTCTGTTTCTTGTGCCGGGTCACGCTAGCGGGATGGACCGGCCGACCCCGGCGCGCGCCGTTAGGGAATCGGCAAGAAAGCGGCGGCGCGCCCGTTCGCTGGGCGGGGAGCTGTCTTTCTGCTCAAAAATGAGGCGCCCATTCCGGGCCTCTCCGAAGGTAAGCTGGCCTGCTCGCCGCGGAGCATTTCTGCTCCTCGACCCTGGTCCGCCTTGCCTTCATCGCGGCGAGGGGGCCTTGTTCTTCCTGGGTTGCTGACTTCACGAACGCGTGAGCGAGGGAAACAGACTCACCGGCCACGCGCTGTTCCTGCCGACGGGGGGCTCACCGGTTCATCTCAAGGGGTGGACCAACACCGTCGAGGGACTCCATGCGTTCCACCCCCATTCTGAAGGCCGCCGCCTCTCTGGCGGCCCTGTCTTTCGCCACTGCCATGGCCGGTTCCGCCCTGGCCCAGACCCCGCCGACCCAGACCCCGCCCCCTGAGGAAGAGGTCATGCCGGCCGACATGGGCACGGACGTCACCGCCCCGTCGATCGACGCCAGTGACGCCGTGGCCGCCGACGCCGCCCAGCCGGCCGGCATCCCGACCAGCTCGCCGACCCCGGTGGAGCAGGCCTATCTGCTGAAGGCCGGCGATCCGACCGTCACCTCCAATGCCCCGGTGCCCGACACCCCGGCCACCCGCCGCGCCTTTGGCGGCCCTGACTCCAATGGCGGCAAGCAGACCCGCGCCGTCGGCAACTGACCCGATAGAGGGTCGGCGCGCCGCCGGCCCTCAGTCTGCAAGCGTTCAAGGATAGCGTCATGAAACTCTATGTTCTGTTCTCCGCCGCCGCGCTCGCGACGGTTCTGGTGGCCAGCCAGGCCGCCGCCCAGTCGGCCCAGGACCCCGCGCCGCCGACCCAGACCACGACCCCGAGCGGCCCGATCGAACCCAACCAGAAGCGCTCGACCTTCGACAGGAATGACGAGATGCGCGCCGCCGATCAGCAGAGGAAGGTCGAGGGCGCCGCGCCCGCCACGACGGCCTATGTCCCGGCCGAAGACCCGGCCTATGCCGTCGCCGCCGCCAGCGCCGAGCCGGCCGTGGTCACCAACGGACCGGTGCTCGATACCGCCGAGAACCGCGCCAAGTACCCGCCGCAATCGCGGGCCGGCAAGCGCTCGGCCGCTCGCGGCAACTAGCCACCCTGACCTCGGCGGCGGTCTCTGAATGAGACAGCCGCCGCCTCCTCTTTCTCTCGCAAACGTCTTCGCCCGCCTTCGGAGCGATGGAGACGCCTGTTTTCCACAGCCCACCGGAAAGGACCTCCCCATGACCCTCCCGAAAACCCGGCTCACCCTGCTGACCGCCGCCGCCTCCATCGCCCTCCTGGCCGGCGGCGCCGCCATGGCCCAGACCGCGACACCGGCTCCGGCCGCCACCCCCGCGCCTGCCGCCACGCCGGCCGCCCCCGTCGCCGGCGCTGTCGTGGCTCAGGGCGATATCGTCGACACCCTGAAGGCTTCGGGCAAGTTCACCGTCCTGGTCCGCGTCCTCGATGACACCAAGCTCACCAAGCTGATCAAGGACAACAAGAACCTGACCCTTTTCGCCCCCACCGATCAGGCCTTCGCGGCCCTGCCGGCCGGCGAGCTGCAGCGGCTTGAGGAAAATCCCCAGGAGCTTCAGAAGCTGCTGAGCTACCACCTGATCAACGCCCCGGTGGACTCCGCGCGGCTGAAGGGCACCAAGGGCGCCATCGCCACGGTCGCCGGGCCGCAGATCCCGCTGGATGGCAGCGGCACGGTCTTCATGGCCGGCAACGCCACCGTCACCCAGGCTGACGTCCGGGCCAGCAACGGCCTGATCCACGTCGTCGACAAGGTGCTGATGCCGGCCGGCACGCCGGTGGCCGCCAACATGACGACCGACATGCCGCAGGGAATGGTCATCCGCGCCTCCTGGCAGCAGCCGGCTCCGGCCACCGATCCGGCCGTCCAGCCGGTCGAACAGCCCTCGGCCGCGCCGCCGAGCGATCCCATGGATCCCAACATGGCGACGCAGGCGCCCGACACCGACATGGCTCCGGCGGCCCCCGCGACCACGGTCGCCGCCGCCACGGCTGAGCCCGTTCAGGTCACCAACGGTCCGGTGCTCGACACCGCCGAGAACCGCGCCAAGTACCCGCCGCAATCGCGGGCCGGCAAGCGCACCCCCGCCAAGGGCAATTGACCCTCTAAGCAGTGTTGAAGCTGAAGTCGGCGGGCCCTATGGTCCGCCGACTTTTTTTGCGCCTGCGAACAGACACCATGATTGCCGCCACACCGACCTCCTTCCAGGGCCTGATCCTGACGCTCCACAACTACTGGAGCGATCGAGGTTGCGTGATCCTGCAGCCGCACGACATCGAGGTCGGGGCAGGGACCCTGCACCCGGCCACGGTGCTGCGCGCCCTCGGCCCCAAGCCCTGGAGCGCCGCCTACGTCCAGCCCAGCCGCCGCCCGGGCGACGCCCGCTCTGGCGAAAACCCTAACCGGCTGCAGCCTTATTACCCGTACCAAGTGCTGCAGAAGCCCAACCCGCCGGACATGCAGGACCTCTACCTAGGGAGCCTGGCCGCCATCGGAATGGACGCCCGGCTGCACGACATCCGCTTCGTCGAGGACGACTGGGAAAACCCCACGGTCGGGGCCTGGGGCCTCGGCTGGGAGGTCTGGTGCGACGGCATGGAGGTGTCGCAATACACCTACATGCAGCAGGTCGGCGGCCTCGACGTGAACCCGGTTGCGGGTGAGCTGACCTACGGCCTCGAACGGCTGGCGATGTACGTGTTCGGCGTCGACAACGTCTACGACCTGCCCTTCAACGATCGCGGCATGAGCTACGGCGAGGTCTTCCTCGAGAACGAGCGCCAGATGAGCGCCTACAATTTCGAGGTCGCGGACGTCGAGACGCTGAAGCGCCAGTTCGAGGACATGGAGCGTCAGGTCAGACACATCCTCGACGTCGGCGTCGGTCCGCAAGGCCAGAAGCTGGTCCTGCCGGCCTATGACCATGTGCTGAAGGCCAGCCACCTGTTCAACGTCATGAACGCCCGCGGCGCCATCGCCGTGGCCGAGCGTGCCAGCTACATCGGCCGCATCCGTGACCTCTGTAAACTCTGCGCCAGCGAATGGCTGAAGCAGCAGGAAGCGGCATGATGGTTTCGCCCCATAAAGCCCGCCCCCTCGATGGGGGAGGGTTGGGAGGGGGTGT
>JANPKF010000820.1:0-6096 GCA_031425895.1 Caulobacteraceae bacterium
CCCTGAAACGAAAGAGGGGAGTCCGGTGATCCGGACTCCCCTCTGGAGTTTCGTGTCCGGATCGCTTTGTCGGCGGTCCGGAGAAAGGTCTCTCGGCTCGCCTTACTCGGCGGCCTCGGCCATCTTCGGAACAACCGTCGCGTAGGTGCGGTCGTTGCGCTTGGTTACAAACTTCACGTTGCCGTTCTCGAGGGCAAAGAGGGTGTGGTCCTTGCCGATGCCGACGTTCTCGCCCGGCCAGAACTTGGTGCCGCGTTGACGCACGATGATGTTGCCGGCGAGGACGTTCTCGCCGCCGAACTTCTTCACGCCGAGACGGCGGCCGGCCGAGTCGCGACCGTTGCGCGAGGAGCCGCCTGATTTCTTGTGAGCCATACTGCTCTCCTATCCTCTATCGACGAGGCCCTCAGGCTTCGTCGGTGTCCTTCGTGGCGGCCTTTTTAGGGGCGGCCTTCTTGGCGGGGGCGGCGTCGTCAGCCTTGGCGGCCTTCGGAGCGGCAGCCTTTTTGGCCTTGGCTTCCGGAGCCTCGGTGGCGGCTTCGACCACGGGGGCCTCGGCGGCGACGATGGTTTCCTCTTCGGTCACCACGGCCTTGGCCTTGGTCGCCTTCTTGGCGGGGGCCGGGGCGGCCTCGGCCTTCACGGCGAATTCCGGCAGCTTCAGGCCGCGCGAGCGGGCGTTCAGCTCGGCCTTGGTGGTCAGGTCGACCACGCCGTCCCACTTGGCGTCGCCGATGGCGGTGACGCGCAGGACCGTTTCGGTCTGGCGGTGACCGCGGGTGCGGCGGTAGCCTTGGCGACGGATCTTCTTGAAGACCTTCACCTTCTCACCCTTGCGGGTCTCGACCAGCGTGGCCGTGACGGCCGCGCCGGCGACGGTGGGAGCGCCCACGGTCACGACGTCGCCATCGCCCAGCATCAGGACGTGGTCGAAGGAAACTTCAGCGCCGGGTTCACCAGCCAGTTTTTCGACAACCAGCAGGTCACCGGGGGAAACCCGGTATTGCTTGCCGCCGGTTTTGATCACCGCGTACATCGGTCCGTCCTGAACGTGAGATAGCAAAAACGAGAGCGCCCCGCAGGCGGAGGCCCGGGAGCGAAGGGAGGCGTCTTATACAGACGGTACTGCCTGAGTCAACGCAGACGACCCCTCAAAGGCGCCCTACTTCAGCTCTTCGGTGATGACGGTGAACTCCACCAGCCGCGCGGAACCGAAGGTGGTGACAATGGCCACGTCGGTGGCGTCGCGGCCGATGGCCATCAACAGGCGGCCGATCCGCGGCATGTTGTGGCGAGCGTCGAAGGTATGCCAGGCGCCGCCCAGCCAGACCTGGAACCAGGCGCTGAAATCCATGACGCCATGCACCGGGATGCCGATGTCGCCCATGTAGCCGGTCACATAGCGGGCCGGGATGTTCATGCAGCGACACAGGGTGATGGCCAGGTGGGCGTAGTCGCGGCAGACACCGTAGCGCTCTTCGTGGGCCTCGTAAGCCGTCTTTGTCGGACGGGCGTGCTCGTAGCCGAACGTGACGCGGTTGTGGGCGTATTCGACGATGGCCTGCACCCGGGCCCAGCCGGGAGGCGTATCGGCGAACAAGCGCCAGGCCAGGTCGCGCAGAAGCTCGGTATCGCAGTAGCGCGACGGCAGCAGGTATTCGATCACCGCGTCCGGCAGGTCCTCGATCGGGTGCTGGACCGCGTCCAGCACGACGGGATCGGGGATCCCGCTATCCTTGACGATGAACTCGCTGTGGATGGTGAAGAGGCCAGGCGGGGCCACCACGCGGCTGCAGACGTTGCCGAAGGTGTCGATGTACTGACGGACGGGGACGAAGGGGTCGGTCAGCACGGTGTCGGGGGATTCGAGGTCAGGGCCACGCTCGGGGCGCAGGTTGACCATCATCAGCATCGGTGTCTCGACCGGGCAGTCGTAAGTGATTTTGTAGCCGGCCCGAATTCGCATGTGGTGATGTCCCGCCCGTTGAAAGCCCGGGCCAACCTCAGCCCGCTTGCGCAACTCTCAGCGGGAAAGGCGGTTGCGCCGCTACGGCATCCTCTAGCGTCAAATCAACCTCGACGTCCATTCCGACGTAGTCGTCGGCATCGCCGTCCCAGGTGCCCCAGAGGGGCAGGGCCAGGCGCGGGTCGGCGACGACGGCGACACGGATAAGGTCCAGATTGCCGATGATGCCGTTCGTCGGATCGAAATCCATCCAGCCGCAGCCGGGCACATAGGCCCGCATCCAGGCGTGGGTGTGACCGCCGCCGGTGCGGCCGGACTTGCCCCCGGACTGGGGCCTGCTTGAATAGATGTAGCCGGAGACAAAGCGGGCGGCGATGCCCAGCGAGCGGGCCGCATCCATCATCAGGACGGCGAAGTCGCGGCAGCTTCCGCTGCGCAGGGCCAGGGTCTCGGCCGGCGTCTGCGGCCCGCCCTGCAGGCGCAGGGCGTAGGCGAACTCCGCCCGGATGGCGTGGGTCATCTCGGTCAGCACGGCGGAGACCGCGACATCGCCATTGGCCGGCACGAATCGGCGGGCCCATTGGGCGACCTCACCGGCGTCGGCATAGGTCCGGCTCAGGGAGACGGCCAGTTCGGTATAGTCTCCGGCGTCATAGAGCTCATCGACGCCCAGCCGCGCATCGAGGGTCTCGAACTCGAAGGAGGTGTGAACCGTGTGGTCGACCCGGGCCCGGCTCTCGAACACCAGCCTGTCGGCCGGCCGGTCGAACCGCGCGACCCCGACACAGGCCCCGCTGACGTCCTGGATGTGGCGCAGCAACCCGGGCTCGGGCGAAACCGTTACCTGGGCCGAAATCAGCCGCTGGTCGAAGGCCTGCAACGGCCGGAACATCATGCGATGCTCGCCGAAGGCCACCGGCTTGCGGTAGCGGTAGGTCGTCAGGTGGCGGATGGAAACTACGGCCATGTCAGAACAGGGGATCGATTTGACCGGTATGGCCAGTGGACTGCTTGTCGCAGGCGACGGGGCGCCTGTGATTGCTCGAAATAGAGGCGCCGACTCGCCGTTTTTTCTGATCGCGGACCATGCCGGTCAGGAAATCCCCCTCAAGCTTAACAATCTCCAACTGTCGCATTCAGAAAGACAGCGACACATCGCCCTGGACATCGGCGTTGCGGGGCTGGGCCCGATTCTCGGCGACGACCTGGGCGCCTGCCTGTTCGCCCAGCGCTATTCGCGGCTGGTCATCGACTGCAACCGCGATCCCTCGCGCCGCGACGCCATTTGCGAGGTGAGCGACGGCACGGTCATCCCGGCCAACCTGGAGCTGACGCAGGCCGAGCGTCAGGCGAGGATCGACGAGATCTTCACCCCCTACCACGATGCCATCGACGCCGAGCTGGACGCCCGTGGGAGCCGTCCGACCGTGATGGTGGCCCTGCACAGCTTCACCCCCTCGATGGCCGGCCACGACCGTCCCTGGCGGTTCGGCGTGCTGCATCTGGGGGCATCGCCGTTTTCCAACGCCATGCTGGCGCGGCTGCGAGAAACGTTCGGCGAGGAGGTTGTCGGCGACAACCAGCCCTACCGGATGGACGACATCGACTATTCCATCCCGAGGCATGCCATCGGCCGGGGCCTCGATTATCTGGAACTGGAGGTACGCCAGGACCTGATGGCCGATCCGGCCGGCGAGGCGGCGATAGCGGCCCAGATCGCGCCGCTGCTGCGGGCGGCGTTGGGGGATATCGGGCTCTAAGGCCCGAGACCAGCGCGCCTAGCCGTCCTCGAACTCGGAGCCAACCATGGCGGCGGCGTCGATCATGAAGCCCGCCGGATCCGGCGCCGGGTTCAGGCCGGTGCTGTATTTGATGAACAGCGTCTCGAACCCGCCCGGATGGAAGCCGACGAGAAGCTCGACCGGAGCGCCGGAGCGGTTGACGTAGCCGTGGCGAACGCCGGCCGGAGCGCGGACGAAATCGCCGGCTCGCAGGGTCTGGACCGTCTCGCCGATCAGGAAATCGATCTCGCCGGACTGGACCAGGAAGGTCTCTTCCATGCCTCGGTGCAGGTGAGCGCCCATGCCCGCGCCCAGGGCCGAAGGCGCGACTGTCAGCGTCATCAGGCCGTACCGGCCGCCGGTCTCGGAGCCGAACACCAGCACCCGTCCGAAGTCGGGGCCATCCCGGAACGCGACGCCGTCCGAGAGCTTGATGACGAGACCGTCCTGCATCGCTTCCGATAGCACGATTGGGTCCGCTGCAAGAGTCGCTGGACCGTTACAATATAACATTCTATAGCCCATGCCGTGAACCTCGCTGTCTTCACCTCCATCGCCGCCGCGGGCTTCGTCGTTGCCTTCATGCACGCGATCCTGCCGACCCACTGGCTGCCCTTCGTCCTGGTGGGCAGAGAGCAGAAGTGGTCGGCCGGCAAGACCATGGGCGTCACCGCCCTGGCGGGGCTGGGTCATGTGGCGTTCACCGTGCTGATCGGCGCCGTGGTCGTGGCCGCCGGCCTGGCCGTCGCGCCGCGGCTCGAGCACATGTTCAACTGGGTGGTCGCCGGCCTGCTGCTGGCGATGGGCGTCTGGTACCTGCTGCGCAAGTCGCACCAGCACCCGACGGCCCCTAAGGGCTTCCGCTCCGACCGGGCGGCCGTCATCGGCCTGGTTCTGCTGCTGACCCTGTCGCCCTGCGGCGAGTTCGTGGCCGTCTACTTCTCGGCCATCCAGCACGGCTGGCTGGGCTTTGGCCTGCTCAGCCTGGTGCTGCTGTCGGCGACGGCCCTGGCCATGATGCTGTTCACCGGCCTGACCCTGGCCGGCACGCGGATGATCAACCTGGACGCCCTGCAGAAGCGGGAATCTCTGATCATCGGCTGGATGCTGATCCTGATGGCGGCCGTGGTCCTGTTCTTCCAGCCCTGACGGCCCCTCCCCATTTCGCTTTCGTCGCCCAGCGCCTAGATAAGCGCCCATGACCACTGCGACCGTCTCCAAGACCCCCGTCACCGTCCTCACCGGCTACCTCGGCGCCGGCAAGACCACGCTGCTCAACCGCATCCTCACCGAGGACCACGGCAAGCGCTACGCCGTCATCGTCAACGAATTCGGCGAAGTGGGCATCGACAACGACCTGGTGGTCGGGGCCGACGAGGAAGTGTTCGAGATGAACAACGGCTGCGTCTGCTGCACGGTGCGCGGCGACCTGATCCGGGTTCTGTCGGGCCTGATGAAGCGAAAGGGCGGCTTCGACGCCATCATCGTCGAGACCACCGGCCTCGCCGACCCCGGCCCGGTGGCCCAGACCTTCTTCGTCGACGACGACGTGCGGGCCCGCACCCAGCTCGATTCGGTGACCACGGTCGTCGACGCCAAGCACCTGCCCCTGCGCTTGGCCGACTCTAAGGAAGCCGTCGAGCAGATCGCCTTCGCCGACCAGATCGTGCTCAACAAGACCGACCTGGTGACGGAAGCCGAGCTTCTGGCCGTCGAGGCCTCGATCCGCCGCATCAACCCGCTGGCCCCGATCCACCGCACCACCCGCAGCCAGGTGCCGCTCGACGCCATCCTCGGTCGCGGCAGCTTCGACCTGGAACGGATCACCGACCTGGAGCCGGAATTCCTCAATCCCGGGCACGGGGAAGAGGGCCATGTGCATGACCAGCACTGCGAGCACGATCACGGGCACGATCACCATCATCATGACCACGGACACGATCATGGTCATGTCCACGACCACGCCGCCGAGGCCGGCATCAAGGGCGTCAGCCTGACCGCCGACAAGCCGCTGGACGGGATCCGAGTCACGAACTGGCTGAACCAGCTGCTGGCCGAGAAGGGCGTCGATATCCTCCGCGCCAAGGGCATCATCGACATCAAGGGCGATGATCGCCGTCTGGTCTTCCAGGCCGTCCACATGATCCTTGAGGGCGACTACCAGCGCCCCTGGACCGACAAGGACCAGCGCTACAGCCGCATGGTGTTCATCGGCCGCGACCTCGACGAAGCGGCCCTGAAGGCCGGGTTCGCGAGCTGTATCGCCTAGCGCGCCGCCGGGCGTTTCGCTCTCCGCCCTCCGGGCGGAGGACGGTTCGGAGCGCAAGCGACGGACCAGGAGGCGGGACC
>JANPKF010000821.1:0-1622 GCA_031425895.1 Caulobacteraceae bacterium
GTTCGCCACCCGCAGCGGAACCGTCCGCCGCAACAAGCTCAGAGACTTCGTGCAGATCAACCGCAACGGCAAGATCGCCATGAAGCTTGATCCGGAGTCTCTGGACGGCAAGGACTCCATCGTCGGCGTCGGCCTCTGCACCAGCGACAGCGACGTGCTGCTGACCACCGCCAACGGTCGCGCCATCCGTTTCGAGGCCGATGACGTCCGCGTCTTCTCCAGCCGCGATTCCATGGGCGTTCGCGGCATCCGGCTGCTCGGCGACGACCTGGTCATCTCCATGGCCATCCTGCGCAACGTCGCCGCCACCCCGGACGAACGGGTCGCCTACCTCAAGCAGTCGCGCGCCCTTCTGCGGGCCCAGGCTGGCGAAGAGGGTGAAGAGATCGAGGTCGTCGCCGAGGACGAGGAAGAGGGCGTTTCCGACACCTCGCTCAGCTTCGATCGCTACACCGAGCTCAGCGCGGCCGAGGAGACCATCCTGACCATGTCGACGGAAGGCATCGGCAAGCGCTCCAGCGCCTACGACTTCCGCCGCACGGGCCGGGGCGGCCAGGGCCTGATGGCCCAGGACCTCACCCGCAAGGGCGGCCGCCTAGTCGCCGCCTTCCCGGTCGAGCAGTCGGACGAGATCCTTCTGGTCACTGACCAGGGCCAGCTGATCCGCTGCCCGGTCGCCCAGATCCGCATCGCCGCCCGCAACACGCAAGGCGTCATCGTCTTCCGCACCGGCAAGGACGAGCATGTCGTCGGCGTCGAGCGGCTGGCCGAGGCCGGCGGCGACGAAGACTCCCCGGAAGATGAAATCGGGGGCGACGAAACTCCGATCGCCGAGTAAAGAGCGTTGAACCCCGGCCCGGAATGGGCCGGGGGCAGCGCAAGTTTTGGGGGTCTGTGTGGCGAGAGTCGGGCTCTATCCGGGAACCTTCGATCCGATGACCAACGGTCATCTGGACATCATGGGCCGGGCCGTGAAGCTGGTGGACAAGCTGGTCATCGGCGTCGCCATCAACCTCTCCAAGGGGCCGATGTTCACCCTTGAAGAGCGGGTTGAGACCGTCCGGCGAGAGACCGAGCACCTCAAGTCCGTCGCCGAGATCGAGATTCGCCCGTTCGAGGGGCTGTTGATGCATTTCGCCCGTGAAGTCGGGGCCGGCATCATCGTTCGCGGTCTGCGCGCCGTCGCCGACTTCGAATACGAATTCCAGATGACCGCCATGAACCAGCAGCTCGACCGCGAGATCGAGACCGTGTTCCTGATGGCCGACCCCCGCCACCAGGCCGTCGCCAGCCGCCTGGTCAAGGAAATCGCCAAGCTCGGCGGCGACATCCACAAGTTCGTGCCCCCGGGCATCGAAAAGGAACTGCTCGCCAAGGTCGGCCGGGGATAGCGGCTGCCGCTGTCCAGAAACTCTAACAAAATCAAATCAGTATTGAATATGTCTAGACATATTCATGTAGATTCGCCTCGGCTTTCGAGGCTCGCACGACGACGCCAATTCGCCGTAGCCCGCATCGACGCCAATTCGGGCTACAAAACCAGAGCCTCGACCTACAGGCCGGGCTACGTCCGGGGCTACAGTCGCTGAGCCCCGGCCCACGCCAAAACCCACACAGCCGGG
>JANPKF010000822.1:0-4021 GCA_031425895.1 Caulobacteraceae bacterium
CTCCTGCACCGCCTCGGCCAGCACGTGGGCGGCGTCGTGGCGAATGGTGTCGAGCGCGTCGGGGTCGCTGCGGTCGACGAACTCAACCTTGCCGCCGTGGGGCAGGGGGCGGTCGAAGTCGTAGAGCTTGCCGTCGAGGCGGACGAGCAGCGTGCGCTTCTCGAGGCTCTTGGAGATGGCGGCGGCGACATCGCGGCCGCTGCTGCCTTCGGGATACTGACGGGCGGAGCCGTCGGGGAAAATCAGGTCGATCATGTCGCTTCACATTTCTTCGGGGGCACCGGGTCGTAGCCCGAGCCTCCCCAGGGATGGCATCTGCACAGGCGATGGACGGTCAGGTAACCGCCACGGATCGGTCCGTGCTGGATCAGGGCGTCGCGGCCGTAGTCCGAACAGGTCGGAAGAAAGCGGCACTGGCGCCCCGTCCACGGGGACAGCGTGACCTTGTAGGCGCGGTGCGCCAGCCGGACGCTGCGTTCATAGAGGGTCATGCCGACGCAAATTCGTGGGTGAACGAAACCCGGCGCTTATCCCACGCTACCGCGCGACGTCCAGCCAAAGTGTGTGCGCTTTGGCGTCCAGACGTCGCGTTTCTTGAGGAATCGAAGCGGCGGAGCCACTTCGAGGGGATCAAGCCGCGTCGGCGCCGCTAGTTCGTGCTTTGGCCTGTTGGACAGCAGCCAGCGCCGCCTCGAAAGCCAGCAGGCTCGAGGCGTGGCGGGCGGGATAGTCCTTCACGGGCATCAACACGGCCAGGTCCTTGAATCGTCCTTCAGGCGGGGGACCGCCTTCCTTCAACATAGCACGGAATGCGTCGCGGGCCGTTTCAATTTCGTCACTGGTCGCGCCGATGACGTTCTCGCCGAGCACTGCGGCGGCGGCCTGGCCCAGGGCGCAGGCCTGAACATCCTGGGCGAAATCGGCGACCTGGCCGGCCGGATCGAGGATGACGTCCGCGGTGATCCGGCTGCCGCACAGCTTGGCCACCCGCTCGGCCGAGCCTTGCGGCGCGGTCAGGCGCCCGGCGCGCGGCATGTTGGCGGCCAGGTTGAGGATGCGGGCGCTGTAGAGATCGTCGATCATCGGGGTTTATTTGGGCGGTCGCCGCCCGCATGCCAACGCTTTTCGGCCTCGGCCTTGAGGGCCTCGCCGAACTGCTCATAGGCCTGACGGATCTTGAAGCGGATGGCCCGCGGCACGGCGAAGTCGACCAGCAGGCCGGCATAAAGCTCGCCGTTGGAAAAGATGCAGCTGCCGGGGTTGAGTTCTTCGATCTCGAAGAACCGGGTGCCGGTCACCCAGCCGCGCATCATCTTCGTGCGCCAGTGGATGTGGTCGTAGGGCGCCCAGTCCAGCACAACAGGCCGGATGTTGTGGACCTTCAGGCCCGGGACATGCTCGTCGATATCCAGCACCTCGCCGATGCGGATGGTCCCGGCGGCGCGCGGATATATCGGACACCAGTCGCCCCAGTGCTCGAGGTCGCTGAGCACCTCCCAGATGGAGTCGGTGTTGGCCTGGATGCCGATGCGGTGTTCGATCTTCATAAGACGGCCTCCTACTCCCCGGCGGCCTTCAAGCGCCACGTCGCCCCTTGCGGGCCGTCCATAACCACCACGCCCAGCGCGTCCAGCTCGCCGCGGATGCGGTCGGCCGTCGGCCAGTCCTTGGAGGCGCGGGCCTCGGCGCGCTGCACGAGCAGGGCCTCAACCTGGTCCTTCAGGCCGTCGGCGGCCGCGCCCTGGAACCACTCGCCGGGGGCTTTCTGCAGGAAGCCCAGCAGGGCGCCGGCGGTGACCAGGTCGTCGCGGGCCGTCGCGATGGCGGACTTGTCGCCCTCGCCGATGGCCGTGCGAAGGTCATCGCTGAGCGCGAACAGGGCTGAGAGCGCCTTGGGCGTATTGAGGTCGTCGAGCAGGGCGTAAAGAACGTCCTGCGCCTTTTCCCCGACCTCGGCGCCGGCCTTGGCCGAGCCAACCTCGCGGGCGGCGTCCTGCAGCGCGCCGTAGAGACGATCCAGCGCCTTGCGGCTCTGGTCGAGCAAGCTTTCGGTCCAGTCGAGCGGCTGGCGGTAGTGGGCGCTGAGCAGGGCCCAACGGACCAGTTCGCCCGGCACGACCTTCAGCAGTTCATGCGGGATGATGACGTTGCCCAGGCTCTTGGACATCTTCGTCCCGTCCATGTCCAGGAAGCCGTTGTGCATCCAGAAGCGGGCGAACTCAGCCCCCTGGTGGGCGCAGGTCGCCTGGGCCAGCTCGTTCTCATGGTGCGGGAAGACCAGATCGATGCCGCCGCCGTGGATGTCGATCGGCAGGCCGAGAACCTGTTCGATCATCGTCGAGCATTCGCTGTGCCAGCCGGGACGGCCATCACCCCAGGGCGAGGGCCAGCGCGGCTCATGCGGCTTCGAAGGCTTCCACAGCACGAAGTCGGCGGCGTGGCGCTTGTAGGGAGCCACCTCGACGCGGGCCCCGGCGATCATGTCGTCGAGCGAGCGACTCGACAGCTGGCCGTAGTCCTTGGCGGCCTGGGTATCGAACAGCACATGGCCCTCGGCCTCATAGGCCCCGCCCTTGGCAATCAGGTCGGCGATGGCCTCGACCATCTCCTTGATGAAGTCGGTGGCCTTGGGCTGGTGCGTCGGGCGCAGGGCGCCGAGCGCGTCCATGTCTTCCAGATAGGCCTTGAAAAAGCGCTCGGTGATGACTCCGATCTCGACGCCTTCATCGGCGGCCTTCTGGTTGATCTTGTCATCGACGTCGGTGACGTTGCGCGCATAGATCACCTGGTCCTCGCCATAGAGATGGCGCAGCAGGCGGAACAGCACATCGAAGACCACCACGGGCCGGGCATTGCCGATATGGGCGTATCCGTAGACGGTGGGGCCGCAGACATACATCGTCACCCGCTTGTCGTTGGCGGGTTCGAAGGGCCGCTTCTTGCGGGCCATGGTGTCGTACAGCTTGAGGGTCATGGTCTCTGGTGCAGTTTTTCTGGTGACAGTTACGCGACGTAGCGGCTTGCCCGCTTGCGGGGCCGTCCCATATAGCTGTGGCCGCCCGAGTAGGCCACGGCCTGCGGGAACGTGATTGAGGTGGCACGCGTCTTTCCGGAGCGATCGTCGTTCCGGCGCAACTCAGCCTCAAGGGACCCTCTACGATATGGACGCCATTGCCGAGCGAACCCTGGCCACCTCAGGCCTTGATCTTGAACCCGTAAAGCGTCCAAGCCGCGAAGAGGCCATGGAAGCTGTCCGCACCCTGATCGCCTGGGCCGGTGACGACCCCCGCCGCGAAGGCGTGCTCGATACGCCCAAGCGGGTGGTCGACGCCTACGGCGAGTGGTTCGAGGGCTACACCGCCGATCCCGGCAAGGAACTCTCGCGCATCTTCGAGGACGTACAGGGCTACGACGACATCGTCTTCCTGAAGGACATCGAGGTCGAGAGCCACTGCGAGCACCACATGGCCCCCTTCCTTGGCAAGGCCTATGTCGCCTACATGCCGACCAACCGGGTGGTCGGGATTTCCAAGCTGGCGCGCGTGGTCGAGATCTTCGCCAAGCGCCTGCAGACCCAGGAAACCATGACCCAGCAGATCGCGGACGCCATCTGCGACAGCCTGAAGCCCGCCGGTGTGGCCATCCTGATCGACGCCGAGCACCAGTGCATGACCACCCGTGGCGTGCACCACCGCAACGTCTCGACCATCACCACCCAGTTCCGCGGCGTCTTCAAGACCGACGCCAGCCTGCGCGATCGCTTCCTCGGCTTCGTCGAGATGGGCAAGCGCTAAGCGAAGCAACCCCGGTTCCTCCCTCCCCTTTATGGGGAGGGAAAGACGGCGAAGCCGTCAGGGTGGGGAAGTCGGATGCAGCGCGCCCTTGCCCGCGAGTACCCCACCCTGCGAGGCTAAAGCCTCGCTGTCCCTCCCCATAAAGGGGAGGGAGGAGGACTGAATGTTTCCCACCCCCCCCGATACGGCAAGCCTCGAGCGCGGCGCGGTCATCGCGCCGCGTTTCG
>JANPKF010000823.1:0-1728 GCA_031425895.1 Caulobacteraceae bacterium
CGAATACGCGCGCCTTGTGGGGATCATCGGGCGGACGCCCAGCTTCACCGAGCTGGGCATCTTCTCGGCCATGTGGAACGATCACTGCTCGTACAAGTCCTCGAAGCGATGGCTGCGGACGCTGCACACCACCGGGCCCCAGGTGATCTGCGGGCCGGGCGAGAACGCGGGCGTGGTGGACCTGGGCGACGGCGACGCGCTCGTGTTCAAGATGGAGAGCCACAACCACCCCTCCTACATCGAGCCCTACCAGGGCGCGGCGACCGGCGTCGGCGGCATCATGCGCGACGTCTTCACGATGGGCGCGCGGCCCATCGCGCTGCTGAACGCCCTGCGTTTCGGCGACCCCAGCCATCCGAAGACGAAACGCCTCGTCTCCGGCGTCGTCTCCGGCATCGGCGGTTACGGCAACTGCGTCGGCGTGCCCACCGTCGCCGGCGAGACCAACTTCCATCGCGGCTACGACGGCAACATCCTGGTCAACGCCATGTGCGTGGGCTTGGCCGACGCCGACAAGATCTTCTACTCCGCCGCCCCCGGTCCCGGCCTGTCGGTCGTCTACTTCGGCTCCAAGACCGGCCGCGACGGCATCCACGGCGCCACCATGGCCAGCGCCGAGTTCGACGAGGACAGCGACGAGAAGCGCCCGACGGTCCAGGTCGGCGACCCCTTCGCCGAAAAGCTGCTGATCGAGGCCACCCTGGAGCTGATGGCCACCGGCGCCGTCGCCGCCATCCAGGACATGGGCGCCGCCGGCCTGACCTCCTCCTCGGTCGAGATGGCCGGCAAGGGCAGCGTCGGCATCGAGCTCGACCTCGACATGGTGCCCCAGCGCGAAGAGGGCATGACCGCCTACGAGATGATGCTGTCGGAGAGCCAGGAGCGGATGCTGGCCATCCTCAAGCCCGGCCGCGAGCGCGACGGCCACGCCATCTTCGAAAAATGGGGCCTGGACGCCGCCATCATCGGCGTCACCACCGACACCGGCCACATCGTGCTGAAGCACAGGGGCGAGATCGTCTGCGACCTGCCGCTCAGCCCGCTGTCCGACGACGCGCCCCTGTACGACCGCCCCTGGACCGAGCCGGTCAAACACCCCCACGTCGACCCCAAGACCGTCCCCGCCCCCGCTGACTGGGAAGAAGCCGTCCTTAAGCTGATGAGCTGCCCCGACGTCGCCTCCAAGCGCTGGCTGTGGGAGCAGTACGATCGCCACGTCATGGCCGACACGCTTGAGGACAGCGCCACCGGCGCCGACGCCGGCATCGTCCGCGTCCACGGCACCCGCAAGGCCCTGGCCGTGACCAGCGACTGCACCCCGCGCTATGTCCTGAACGACCCCTACGAGGGCGGCAAGCAGGCCGTGGCCGAGGCCTGGCGCAACCTGACCGCCGTCGGCGCCGACCCGATCGCCATCACCGACAACCTCAACTTCGGCAATCCCGAGCGGCCCGAGATCATGGGCCAGATCGTCAAGGCCATCGACGGCATGGCCGAAGCCTGCCGCGCCCTCGACTTCCCGGTCGTGAGCGGCAACGTCAGCCTCTACAACGAGACCAACGGCGAGGCGATCTGGCCAACCCCCGTCGTCGGCGTCGTCGGCCTGCTCGACGACGTCACCCGCGCCATCCCCATGGGCTTCCAGCGCCCGGGTGACGCCGTGTTCATCGCCGGTCCCGCGCCGACGGACGGCGATCTCGCCGGGTCGCAGTACCTCGCGTCGGAACG
>JANPKF010000824.1:0-1706 GCA_031425895.1 Caulobacteraceae bacterium
CCGGACGTCGCCCGTGGTCGTCCCGGCCATCTTGTTCATGGCGTAGGCGACCGTGGTTCCCTTATCGAGGTCGTTGATCACCATGCTGCCGCCATAACCGCCCCAGAACAGGCAGTTGGGGCCGGGCAAGGGCACAATCCCGCCGCTCAGGCCGTAGCCCAGCCCGAACCTGGCCTGGGTTCCGAAGATCAGGTCGATGCCCTCGACCTGTGGCTCCAGCGCCTTGCGGCAGCCGGCCTCGGACATGATCTGCTTTCCGCCGGCCGCCCCGCCGTTCGACAGGATCGACTGGCACAGGGCCACCGACCGGGCGTTGCCCGTGCCGCCGGCGGCCGGGATCTCGGCCCCGCGCCAGGCCCGGGTCTTGGTCTCGGAGACGTCGATGCCGGGATTGCTCGCCATGTTCTTCAGGAGTTCACCGCCCTCGCCCTCGCCGATCGCCTGACCGGGCGGCGGCGGGACAAGTTCGGCGACCCGGCCATCCTCGCTGGCCGGCAGGCCGATGTGGAAATCGGCCCCGATCGGCCCGGCGATCTCCTCGCGGAACACCGTACCGACCGTCTTGCCGGTGATGCGGCGGATCACCTCGCCGACCAGATAGCCCTGCGTCAGGGCGTGGTAGCCGCTGGCCGTGCCCGGCTCCCAGAACGGCGCCTGGGCGGCCAGCAGGCTGGTGACCTTTTCCCAGTCGTAGATGTCGTCCTTGACCAGCGGCTCTTTCCAGCCGGACAGGCCGGCCGAGTGGCTCATCAGATGGCTGACCTTGACGTCCGCCTTGCCGTTGGCGGCGAACTCCGGCCAGTACTTCGCCACCGGCGCATCGAAGTCGAGCTCGCCGCGGTCGGCGATCAACAGGGCGGTCAGGGCCGTCATCGTCTTGGTCGTCGAATAGACGTTGACGATGGTGTCCTTTTCCCAGGCCCGGGTCTTGGCCGGATCAGCAAAGCCGCCCCACAGGTCGACCAGCACCTCGCCATTCGCCATGGCGCAGAAGCTGGCCCCCAGATCCTGACCGCTGGTCAGGTTGCTCTCGAAGACACCCCGCACGCCTTCGAACTTGTCGTGCGCCAAACCTTGAACCGACCCGTCAGCCATCTCGCTCTCCCCTTGTTTTGCGGGGAGACTAAACAGCATTCAGTTGGCGGTGAAGCCGCCATCGACGACGACCTCCGAGCCGGTCATGAAGCCGGCGCGGTCCGACGCCAGGAAGACCACGGCATCGGCGATGTTGCGTGGCTGCCCCATGCGACCCAGGGGATGGCGCGCCGCCAGCAGGCTGCGCGCCTCGTTGTCGCCGATACCGGCCGCGCCAGAGAAGCCGGCGACAACCTCATCGCCCATCGCCGTGTCGATGACGCCTGGATGCACGGAGTTGACCCGCACCCCGGCCCCGGCCAGCTCCATGGCCAGGCCCTTGGACAGGAGCCGCACCGCGCCCTTGGAGGCGTTGTAGCAGACCGCCCCCGCCGACCCGACCAGGCCGGCGATCGACGACAGGTTGATGATCGACGTCCCGCCATCCCACTTCCCGGCCCGCTCGGCCAGCAAGGGGATGGCCGCCCGGCATCCCAGAAAGACGCCCTCGACATTGACCGAATGCACCCGCCGCCAGTCCTCCAGGGTCGTCTCGGTCAAGGGCTTCATCAGGAACAGGCCGGCGTTGTTGACCAGGATGTCGAGCCCGCCGGCCTCGTCACGGGCAAACG
>JANPKF010000825.1:0-10964 GCA_031425895.1 Caulobacteraceae bacterium
CCGACAAGCCGCTGACCGAAAAGCAGCTGCGCTGGGCCAGCCACGAGCCGATCTTCTGGCAGTTCATGGGCATCGGCAAGGCGTTCACGGCCCAGATCGACCGGGCGCGCGCCGACATCATGGTGCTGGGTCCCGGCGCAACCGCGCTTTTCAACGGTGGCCCGTCGGGTCTGCCGCGCCGCCTCATGCCGGTGGTCATCGGCCACCCGGAAGTGGTGCAGGTCGCGCCGATGGACGGGTCGTGGGGCCGATTCCAGAACATCGTCGATGTCGACCCGACGGCGCCCCCCGGAACCGTTCCGAAAAACCGCAAGAACGAGACCGTGCAGGTCTCCGTCATCGATGCCATCCCCGGCTATGTGACCGTGCCGACCGACTACAGCGACGAGATGGTCGAGACCCTGCGTCAGCCCTACACCGTGGCCCTGGATCAGAGCGCGCTCGGTCGCCTGGGCGTCAAGCTGGGTGACAAGGCGCTCTACAACGGCAAGACCGTGACCGTCGCCGCCGTGACCACCGGCTATCCGAACATGATGCAGCCGAGCATGGTCATGTCGCGTGATACCCTTCGCCTGCTCGGCGAGGCCGATACCGGGCCGCGGGTGGCGCCGCTGATGGTCAAGATCGCCGATCCGGCCCGCGCCGAGATCGTCGCCGCGCAATTGAACATCCTCGCCGACGGCAAGTTCAAGGCCTGGACCCGGTCCGACCTGGCCGAGGCCAACGAGGCCTCGATGTTCAAGGAACAGTTCATCAGCATCATCCTGTTCTTCGCCGTGATCATGGGCGCCATCATCGGCATCGCCATCACCTGGCAGACCCTGCGCGGCGCGATCATGGCCAACATCAAGGAGTTCGCCTCCTTGCGGGCTCTTGGCGTCTCGATGGGCAGCCTGCGGATGATCGTCATGGAGCTGAGCTTCTGGGTCGGCATCGTCGGCATCATCGCCTCCGGCCTGCTGACCTGGGGCGTCTCGGTCCTGGCGGGCATGGGTGGTCTGCCGATGGCCTTCCCGGTTCCGATCGTCACCCTGATCGCCATCTTCCTGCTACTGATCGCCATCCTGTCGGGCTTCATGTCGCTCGGCGTGTTGCAGAAGAGCCAACCGGCGGACCTGCTGCGATGAACGCCAAGACCTCAGGCAAGGGCCACAAGCTGGGCGAGGTCGCCATCAAGGCGACGGGCATCGTCAAGCGCTTCAAGACCGGCAAGACCTTCGTGGAGGTCCTCAAGGGCGTCGATTTCGACGCCCGCCATGGCGACGTGACCATGGTCATGGGCCCCTCGGGCAGCGGCAAGTCCACCCTTGTGGCGGCCTTGTCGGGCCTGCTCGAGCCCGATGAGGGCCATGTCACGGCCCTCGGCGCCAGGAGCCTGTGGGACCTGTCCTCCGGGCGTATCGACAAGTTCCGGCTCGACCATTGCGGCTTTATCTTCCAGGGCTTCAACCTGTTCCCGGCCCTGACCGCCAAACAGCAGGTGATGACGGCCCTGAAGTATCAGGGCGCCTCCCGCGGCGAGGCCGAACGGCGCGCCGAAACGGCGCTGGCCGAGGTCGGCCTGAGCAACAAGATGAACCAACGTCCCTCCGAACTGTCGGGCGGAGAGAAGCAGCGGGTGGCCATCGCCCGCGCCCTGGCCAAGAACCCCGACCTGCTCTTCGCCGACGAGCCGACCTCCGCCCTCGACGGCGAGAACGGCCAGATCGTCATCCGCCTTCTGCGTCGCGCGGCGACGGAGCACGGCGCGGCGGTGATCTGCGTGACCCACGACCCCCGCCTGGAGGCCTATGCCGACCGGGTGATCCACATCGAGGACGGCAGGATCCTGGACGACGTGCGCCGCACGCCCGATCCCGATCCGCCGTCGCTCTCGCACTGACTTTCAAGGACGACCTCTCACATGCCCGGTTTCCTGCGTAGACCCTGGTTCTGGATCATCACCATCCTGGTGCTGCTGGTGGTCGGTGGCTACTTCTTCACGAAGAGCGCCGGCGAGCAGAAGAAGAAGGACCAGGACGCGGCCGCCAAGGCCATGCCGGAAAGCCCGTTCGCGGCCATCGGCAACGGCAAGGCCGACGTCGAGGGCGGCATCATTCCGGTCGCGGCCCGCCGCGGCGGGGTGGTCAAGGCGGTCTATGTCGAGGAAGGCCAGGCCGTTGCCGCCGGCCAGATCCTGGCCCGTCAGGAAGACGACGATCCGCGCCTGGCCGTGGCCAGCGCCCGCGCCCGTGTGAACCAGGCCCAGTCCCAGATCGGCGTCCTGCAGGTCAAGCTCAACGCCGCCCGCCGCGAGTACAAGCGCCTCGAGTCGCTGCAGGCCAGCAACTTCGTGGCCCGGCAGCGGATGGACCAGAAGATGGACGAGATCCGCGACTGGGAAGCCCAGATCGAGGCCCAGCGCGCCACCGTCGCGGCCAGCCGCGCCGCTCTGAATGAGGCGGAGTACGCCCTCGAACTGACCATCATCCGTGCGCCGATCGATGGCCGGATCGCTCGTCGCTACGCCAACCCGGGCGCCGGCGCCTCAACCCTGAACGTCTCGACCATGTTCGACCTGGAGCCCAACACGGCCCGCATCGTCCGCGCCGAGATCGTCGAGGCCGACCTGCCCAACGTGCGGGACGACCAGGAGGTCGAGATCACGCCGGAGTCGGACCCCAACAAGGTCTATGTCGGCAAGGTCCTGCGGCGCGCGGGCGTCTTCGGGGCTCGCAAGCTGGCCTCGGACGATCCTAGCCAGCGCAGCGACGAGCGCGTCGTCGAGGTGGTGGTCAGCGCTGACGGCGCCCCCCTGCTGGTCGGCCAGCGCGTCCTGGTAAAGTTCATGAAGCCCAAATTCAAGGCCGGCGCCATCCGCGCCAAGCCGAAGACCGAAGCGCCGACGAAGGAGTAGGCCGAGGCGGAAGAACAGGTCCTTCTCCCGACGAGCGGGAGAAGGATAAGGAAACGCCATGCGCACACGTCTCGATCTCCTGCTCGTCGACCGCGGCCTGTTCGACAGCCGCGCCAAGGCCCGCGCCGCCATCGAGGCTGGTGGGGTGACGGTGGACGGCCGAATTGCCGCAAAGGCGTCGCTCGCCGTGAACGACGATGCACAGATCACGGCGGTGCCCGCCCATCCCTATGTGGGCCGTGGCGCGCTAAAGCTGGATCATGCCCTGGCCCTCTGGCCGGTCACGGTTGAGGGACGCACGGTCCTCGACGTCGGGGCCTCGACCGGCGGCTTCTCGGAGGTCTGCCTGCTGCGTGGCGCGGAGCGAATCTATGCCGTGGACGTCGGCCAGGGCCAGCTGCATCCGCGCATCGCCGAAGACCCGCGCGTCACCGAACTCAGCGGCCAGGACGTTCGCAGCCTCGACACCGATCTGATCCCGACCGCGCCGCAGCTGGTCGTCTGCGACCTCAGCTTCATCTCGGTGACCAAGGCTCTGGGCCCCGCCCTGGCCCTGGCCGCGCCCGGGGCCGACCTTGTCCTGCTCGTCAAACCGCAGTTCGAGGCCGGGCGCGAGCGGGTCGGCAAAGGCGGGCTGATCTCCGACCCGGCGGTCCGCCAGGACTGTCTGGGCGCCACCGCCGCCTGGATCGCGCAGCAGGGTTGGGCCGTGCAGGCCACCACCGACAGCCCGATCACCGGCGGCGACGGCAACCACGAATTCCTGCTCTGGGCTCGCAAGCCCCAATAGAAAACGGGCCCCGGTTTCCCGGGGCCCGTCATCAATGTCCAGTTCGGCTGACGATCAATAACGACCGCTGGGGCGCCAGTCGCCGTTGCGGTTGCGGCAGACTTCAAACCCGCGCCAGCGATTGCCACGGTACTCCTGCACCCAGCGGCAGTTGTTGCGGCGATAGCTGATGCGCTTGGGATAGTTGGCGCAGCGCACGTTCTTGCGGCCGATTTCCTTGCCGGCGAAGGCGCCGACCGTGCCGCCGACCAAGGCGCCTTCGCCCCGGTTGTCGTCACCGGCCACGGCCGCGCCGAGCACGCCGCCGATGATGGCGCCGGTGACCGTACCCTTCTTCTCGGCCTGCTTCTTTTCATAGTTGCAGGGCGACTGGCCGCGGCCGTAGTCGCGGTACTGCTGGGCCGATGCCAGGGTGGGGGCGGCGAAGGCCGGGATGGTCATGGCGGCCATGATGGCCACGGTAGTGATCTTGCGCATGACAGATACCTCTCTCTGCGTGGCGTCCGCCGAAATGGGAGCGCCGGGATGTGATTGGCGTCCATGGCTTGCACCGAGACGCTCAGGGCCATAACAACCAGCCAACCGGCGGGTTCCGCCAGGAGCAAGCCGCTGACCACCACCCGTGACATCGAAATCACACGTATCGGCGCCCAGGGCGACGGAATCGGTGATCGAACCTTCGTACCGCTGACCCTGCCCGGCGAAACCGTGCGCGCCCGCATTGACGGCGAGCGGGGCGAAATCGACGAACTGCTGACCCGCAGCGCCGATCGCGTCACCCCGCCTTGCCCGCACTTCGGCGTCTGCGGCGGCTGCGCCCTGCAGCACTGGGCGCCCGGGCCCTATCTCGCCTGGAAGCGCGATCGCATCATCGAGGCCCTGTCGCGCGAACAACTCGAAACCGACGTCCTCGCCACCTTCGCCTCGCCGCCCGCCTCGCGCCGGCGCCTGGCGCTGCACGCCCGGGCCGCCAAGGGCGGGGCCGTGGTCGGCTTCAAGGAGCGGCGCAGCTGGAAGCTGGTCCCCATCGAGGTCTGCCCGATCACCGACCCGCGCATCGTCGCCGCCCTGCCGGCGCTGCGGACCCTGGCCAGGCCCTTCCTGGAACATCCCAAGTCCGCGCCGACCCTGCATGTCACCCTGACCCGCACCGGCCTGGACATCGACATCACCGGCGTCGAGGCCAAGAGCGGCGGTCTCTCCGCCGACGCCCGGGTGCGCGCCGCGATGATTGCGCAGGAGGCCGACTTCGCCCGCGTCACCATGGCCGGCGAGGCGATCTACGCCACCCGCGAGGCCATCGTCACGCTTGGCCAGGCTCACGTCGCCCTGCCGCCCGGCGCCTTCCTGCAGGCCGTGCCCCAGGCGGAAGCCGCCATGGCCGCCTTCATGCTCGAGGCCGTCAGCGGCGCTGCCCGCATCGCCGACCTGTTCTGCGGGGTCGGCACCTTTACCTTCCGGCTGGCGGAGGTCGGCACCGTGCTGGCCGCCGACTCATCCGCGCCCGCGATCGCCGCCCTCAAATCGGCGGCCGGACGCGCCCCGGGGCTGAAGACCATCACCGCCGAGGCCCGCGATCTGGCCAAGCGGCCTGTGCTGTCGCGCGAACTGGCCAAGATCGACGCCGTGGTCTTCGACCCGCCCCGCGCCGGCGCCCTGGAACAGGCCGGCGAAATCGCCCGCTCGAAGGTCGGCCGCGTGGTCGGCGTCTCCTGCAACCCGGCGACCTTCGCCCGCGACGCGCGCGTGCTGATCGACGCCGGCTTCAAGCTGGATCGGGTGCTGCCGGTCGACCAGTTCCTCTGGTCGCCGCACGTCGAACTGGTCGGGGTGTTTTCGCGGTAGGAGCCGCCGCCCCATCCTCCTTCACGCCGGGCAGTCTCGGCGGCTCCGGTTCCTCGCCGGTCTTCCAGAACGTATGCTTCGAATGCAGGCAGGGCTCCGTCCCGACCGGCAGCGGGCTCGCCGTCTCGCTCATCGAGGACCCGTGCACCGGGTTGGCCGTCGCCCCGCGCAACGCCGCCACGTTCGGCTGCGGCTTCACGGCCTTCACCACCTCCCCGAACAGATCCATCTGATCGCCGGCTTTGGGCGGAACCTTGAAGCTTCCCAGGTTCATGGCCGGCATTTCGCCGTCCAGCCCGAACCGCCGTCTGGCTGCCGCGAACCGCGCCGCGATCAGTTCCGCGACCGGGCCCTCGCCCTTTTGCCGACTGCCCCAGTCGGCGGTGTAGTCGGCCCCGCCGCGCGTCTGGCGGATGAGGGACATCACCCGCGCCGCCCGCCCCGGATGGTCGGCCGACAGCCACTGCTGGAACAGCGAGGCGATCTCGCGGGGCAGCCGGATGACGACATAGCCGGCCGTCGTCGCCCCGGCCTCCGCCGAGGCCTGCAGCACCGCCTCCAGCTCATGGTCGTTCAGCGCCGGAATGACCGGCGCGAACATCACCGCCGTCGGCACGCCCGCCGCGCTCAACGCACGCACCGCGTCCAGCCGCCTGGCCGGCGTGGCGGCGCGCGGCTCCATGCTGCGCGCCAGCTTGCGGTCGAGGGTCGTGATCGACACCGCCACACGGCACAGTCCCTCCGCGGCGGCCGGCCCCAGGATGTCGAGGTCGCGCAGCACCAGGGCCGACTTGGTGATCAGGGTGAAGGGCTGCTTGAACCGGTAGAGGGTCTCGATGACCTTTCGCGTCACCCGCATCCGGCGCTCGGCCGGTTGGTAGGGATCGGTGTCGCCGCCGATATGGATGACCTCGGGCCTGTAGCTCTTCTTGGACAGCTCCCTGGCCAGCAGCTCGTGGGCGAACGGCTTGAAGAACAGCTTGCTCTCGAAATCCAGCCCCGGTGACAGGCCCAGATAGGCATGGGCCGGCCGGGCGTAGCAGTAGATGCAGCCGTGCTCGCAGCCCCGGTAGGGGTTGATCGACTTGTTGAAGCCGATGTCAGGGCTGTCGTTGCTGGCGATGATGGTCCTGGCGTGATCGGCCTGGATCACCGTGCGCAGCGGCTTGGGCTTCTCGTCATCAGCCGTCCAGCCGTCGTCGAACTCCTCCCGCTGCAACGACAGGAAGCGGCTGGTGTCGTTGGTGCGGGCGCCGCGGCCCTTGGTCTGGAGCGGTATGGGGGGCACGGGCGGAGCATACGCCGGCGCGCGAACAAAACAAGAACTATGGTTTGGTAAGGATGGTTAACAAAATGCGACGAAAGGCGAACGTCGCTTCCCTATGGGCGTTTGAGCGGCCATGAACGGGACCATGATTTCCGTGGTGATCCCAACCCTCGATTCCGCCCGCACCCTGCCGGTTACCCTGGCCAACCTGGTCGGGGCCGCGCTGGAGGGCCTCGTCAAGGAGGTGCTGGTCGCCGACGCCGGCTCGTCCGACGCCACCCTGGAGATCGCCGACGACGCCGGGGCCAGGGTCGTCACAGACGGTGTCGCCGCCGCCTGCGCCGCCGCCCGGGGCGACTGGCTGCTGATCCTGCAGCCGGGGGCGAAGCTGTCGCCCGACTGGGAGACGGCGGCGGCCATGCACATGGCCCGCACCTGGGAGCGGGCCGGCCGCTTCCGCGCCTCGGTCGACGGCCGGCGGCCCTCCCGCCTGCTGGCCGAGGCCCTGCGTCTTCCGTTCAAGGGCGACGAAGGTCTGCTGGTTTCGCGCCGCCTCTACGACCAGGTCGGGGGCGGGGAGGGGCGGCAGTTGCTCGGCCGCGTGCGCGGCCGGATCGACCGGCTGGATGCCTTGATCAGCCGGTGACTGTTTCGCACCGCGCGGCTGGCACCTAGCGATCCACCCGCAGGTCGACGATCCGGTCATACCGCGCCGCCTGGTCCAGGGTCGGCGTCGACTGCCCCCACATCCGCCGATAGGTCCAATACCCGAAGGCGACTTTCTCGACGTACTCGCGGGTTTCCCTGGCCGGCAGGCTTTCCATGAACAGCAGGGCGTCGGCGTCAGGCTCCATCCGCTTGCGGGTCTTGATCACGGCGCCGGCCCCGCCGTTGTAGGCGGCGATCACCCGGAACAGGTCATAGGCCTCGTCGCCGCCGCCCAGGCCCCGCTCCATCAGCCAGGTCATGTAGTCCTGGCCGATCCGCAGGTTCACCGGCGGGTCGAACAGCGGCATGATGTTGCTGAGCAGTTGATCGTCGCCGGCGGCTTCCGCCGCCGAGGTAGGCAGCACCTGCATCAGGCCGACGGCCCCGGCGTGGGAATAGGCGAAGGGATTGAACCGGCTTTCCTGGCGCACCAGGGCGTAGACCAGCGCCTTGTCGAGGGTAAAGCCCCCGTCCGGATAAAGCTCGGGAACCTCATAGGGCTCGGCGCGGTAGGGGCGGGCCTTCTTCCTCACCGGCGTCGGGCCGGCGGTCGGCGAAGGCGCGATCTGCAGCGGCACCTTCAGGGTGACGATCAGGGTCTGCCAGTCCTTCTGGTCGGTGTCGCTGCGGGCCAAGGCCAGGCCGACGCGCAGTTCCTGGGCCGCTTCGATCGGTCGGTCGATTTGCACCAGGGCGGCGGCCCGCTGGGCCCGCTCATCGCGGTCGATCAGCGACTCGGCCTTGCGCTGGTCGCGGGTCGAGATCTGGATCAGCAGGGGATTGCGAACCGGCTGTGGCGGCGGCTCGAACACCGGCGGCGGGGCAGGGGCGGCCTGGCTGAGGGCCATGGTGCGGCCGCCTTCCATCTCCAGCTTCCGCGTCGCGATCAGGCCGTAGAAGGTGTAGGGCGTGCCCGCCGTACGCTGGAAATAGGCCCTGGCGGCCGTCTTGTCGCCCATCCGCTCGGCGCAGCGGCCGGCCCAGAACCAGGCCGCAGACCGCAGCCAGTCGTCGTTGCTGTCGTCTTCCGCCACCTTCAGAAAGTAGGTCTTCGCCTCTTCGACCTTGCCCAGCCGCCATCCGGCCAGGCCGGCGATCCACGGCTCTCCGGCCGAGGGGGCCAGCGCCCAGGCCTCGGCGGTGCGACCGGAGTAGTAGGCGTCGCGGGCGGCGAAACTGGCGTCGCCTGCCGAGATGTCGGTGCCGGCGTGCATCCAGACCCGGGCGGCGGCCAGGAAGCTGGGCTTGACGGGCTCCCGGCTTCCGCGCGGCTGGCGCTTCTGGGCCAGGGTGTAGATGCGTTCGGCGCCGCCCAGTTCGGCGTAGTCGCCCAGCCAGTCGGCCAGTTCGTCGTAGGTGGCGCGATAGGCCGTCGGGTGCATCAGTTTGACGAACTGCGCATGTCCGACCAGCGACCGGTCCTTGACCTTGGCCAGCACGGAGTCAGCCTCGTCGAAATCGCCCCGGTCAGCGGCGGCGAAGGCGGCGCGATAGCGGACTTCGTCGGGTTTGGAGAGTGGGCCGCTGGCGGCCATAGCCGGCGTGGTCATCCAGACGGCGGCCAGCACCACGACGACCAGGGCGGCCGCCAGTCTGCAAAGCTTCACACCGGCTGCAATCATGCCGAACACCCCGAACGCGTTTTCGCCGGCCCCCTTACAGGGAATGGACCGGCAAAAGGTTAAGCGCAGACGGCGGATACCCGAAGTTCAAGACCCGAACGCGCTTCAGTGGAGCCCCCCACTGCAAGAGGCGTGCAGCTTTAGGCAGGGCGACCCTGACGATCAAGCCTTTCGGTCAGGGTCAGAAGATCCTGCCACGCCTTCTTCTTCGCTGCCGGTTGGCGCAGCAGGAAGGCGGGGTGAAGTGTCGGCATGGCGGGCAGGTCCAGGGCGCCGTCGGTCGACTTCCATTCGAACCAGCGGCCACGCATGGCCAGGATTCCCTCGTCCCGCTTCAGCACAGCCTTGGCCGAGGCCCCGCCGGCCAGCAGCAGCATGCGCGGTTTGACCAGGGCCACGGCCCGCTCGACGAAGGGGGCGCAGACGGCCTGTTCGGACGGCGTCGGCGTTCGATTGCCGGGTGGGCGCCAGAAGACGGAGTTGGTGATGAACACCCGGCCCTCCAGCCCGGCCGCGCCCAGCATCTTGTCGAGCAGCTTGCCCGCCCGGCCGACAAACGGCTGGCCTTGCGAATCCTCGTCGGCCCCGGGCGCCTCGCCGATGATCATCACCGGCGCGTCGGTCGCGCCGCGATAGAAGACCGGTTGCCGCGCGCCCTCATAGCGCAGCGGGCAGCCTTCGAAGGCGGCGATGGCCTCGGCCAGGGCCTCGATGCTGCCCGCGGCCGCCGCCATCGCCTCCGCCTGGGCCAGTGCCGCGCCGATATCGATGTTGGGCACACCCGGCCGGGCGGGCCGGATCGGGGTCGGCGGCGGGGGAGGCGGAGTCGGCCGGGCCCGGGCCTTGAGTCGCTCGGCGCCTTCAGCCAGCCGGTCGATGGCCGCATCGGCGTACAGCGCGTCGACCCCCGCATCCGCCCAGAAGGCGAGCAGGGCCTCGGCGGCGCGGCGGTCGGAGGCGGGAGTCATTGGAGGAAGGATAGGGGGCGAGAGAGGCGGGGTCACCCCTCAGCATCAACGTGGACAAAAGTAGTGAAATTCACTACCCTCAGCCAATGACCGAGACAATCACGGCCACCGACGCCAATCGGCGCTTCGCCGAAATGCTCCGCCAGGTCGATGAGGGAAAGAGCTTCATCGTCACCTCGCATGGGAGGCCTGTGGCGCGGCTGGAGCCCATCGGTAAATCCCCGGCTGAACGCGCGGCGGCTTACGAAGCCTTGCTGGAGCATTGGGCTCAGGTGAAGCCGATAGAGGGCGGGCGATGGACCCGGGAAGAGCTTTACGAGCGCTGATCGGTGCGGACAGCGGTCGATACCAACATCCTTGCCTACGCTGAAGGCGTGAACGGCCCGGCTCTGCAAGCACAAGCTCAAGGCGCCATGCAGCTGTTCGATACGCGTGATCTGGTCATACCGGCCCAGGCCTTGGGGGAACTCTTTCTGGTCCTTTGCCGCCGCGCCGGGCTCAGCAAGGCAGAAGCCGCGTTGATCATCCAGCGGTACCGGCTGGTCTACGACGTCGCCTATGCGTCGGAAGCGGCCTGGTCCGCAGCGTTCGGTATTGCTGCGACCCACGGCCTGCAAATCTGGGATGCCGTCATCCTGGCCTCCGCCAGGGAGGCTGGCTGCACCAGCCTGCTGTCCGAAGACATGCAGCATGGCTTTGTCTGGAACGGCCTCACTGTGATCAATCCCTTCATCCGGCCGCTACATCCGAAGCTAATCCGCACCCCGTGACGCCATTCCCGCTTGACCACCCTTGCGTCTGCTTCAGATAAGCGTGCGCAGAGGATCGAACCGGGGACTGACCATGAGCGACATCGACACGGCCGCCG
>JANPKF010000826.1:0-3713 GCA_031425895.1 Caulobacteraceae bacterium
TCCTGAAAAAGTCAAACACCCGCTGCGCCAGCGGCTCGCTGACCCCGCCCACCTTCACCAGGTCCTCCACGCTCGCCCGGCTCACCCCGCGCGCGCTGCCGAACGCATGCAGCAGCGCCTTCGTGCGCCCGGGGCCGACGCCGTCGATCTCGTCCAGCGGGTTCTTCACCATCTCCTTCGACCGCTTGGCGCGGTGGGTGCCGATGGCGAACCTGTGCGCCTCGTCCCTTAGCCGCTGGAGGTAGTAGAGGATCGGGCTCTTGGGTTCGAGCATGAAGGGGGCGGCGGCGACGGGGAGGAAGAAGCGTGCCAGGCCGGCGTCGCGGTCAGGGCCCTTGGCCACGCCGACGACGGGGATGTCGTCGAAGACGTGGTCGGCCATCACCTCCAGCACCACGCCGATCTGGCCGGCGCCGCCGTCGATGCGGACGAGGTCGGGGCGGGGGGCGGAGAGGTCGCCGCCGGCTTCCTCTTCCTTGACCAGGCGGGAGAAGCGGCGGCGCAGGACCTCCTTCATCATGCCGAAGTCGTCGCCGGGGGTGAGGTCCGTGCCCTTGATGTTGAACTTTCGGTACTGGTTCTTCTGGAAGCCCTCGGGGCCGGCGACGATCATGCCGCCGACGGCGTTGGTGCCCATGATGTGGCTGTTGTCGTAAACCTCGATGCGCTCGGGCGGGGCGTCGAGCTTGAAGGCCTCGGCGACGCCGGCCAGCAGCTTGGCCTGGGCGCTGCCCTCGGCCATGCGGCGGCCGAGCGCCTCGCGGGCGTTGGTCAGGGCCTCGTCGACCAGGCCCTTCTTTTCGCCGCGGCGGGGCTGGGCGATCTCGACCTTGCGGCCGGACTTCATGCTGAAGGCCTCGGCCAGGAGTTCGGTCTCGAACGGGGTGTGGGAGACGAGGATCAGGCGGGGGATGGGCTTGTCGTCGTAGAACTGGCCGATGAAGGCGCCCATGACCTCGGCGTCGGTGTCGGACTTGTCGATGCGGGGGAAGTAGGCGCGGTTGCCCCAGTTCTGGCCGGCGCGGAAGAAGAACACCTGCATGCAGGCCTGGCCGCCGACGGAATGGAGGGCGAAGACGTCGGCCTCGTCGACGGTCTCCGGATTGACGGTGGTTTCCTGGGCGACGGAGGCCAGGGCGCGGATACGGTCGCGCAAGCGAGCCGCGAGCTCGAACTCCATGTCGTCGGAGGCGGCCTGCATCTGTTCGCTCATGCGGGCCATGACGGCGCGGGACTTGCCGCGCAGGAAGGCCTCGGCCTCGTCGACGAGGAGGGCGTAGTCGTCCTTTGCGATCAAGCCGGTGCAAAAAACGGCGCAGCGGCGGATCTGGTGCAGCATGCAGGGGCGGGTGCGGGAATCGTAGACGCTGTCGCTGCAGGAGCGGAGGAGGAAGGCCTTCTGCAGGGTGTTGAGGGTGCGGTTGACGGCGCCGGCGCTGGCGAAGGGGCCGAAGTAGTCGCCCTTGATGCTGTGGGCGCCGCGGTGCTTGCGCAGTTGGGGCGCGGCGTGGTCGCGGCGGATGACGATTTCCGGGAAGGACTTGTCGTCGCGCAGGAGGACGTTGAAGCGGGGTTTCAGCTGCTTGATCAGGTTGATCTCGAGCAGCAGGGCGTCGGTCTCGGTGCGGGTGGAGGCGAACTCCATCGAGCGGGTGAGATCGACCATGGTGGCGATGCGGTTGGTGTGGAAGCGGCCTTGCGCGTACTGGACGACGCGCTTTTTGAGGGAGCGGGCCTTGCCGACGTAGAGGCATTCGCCGTCCTCGCCGTACATGCGGTAGACGCCCGGGGCGTCCGGCAGGCGGTCGGCGTGGAACTTGATCAGCTTGGCGGCGCGCAGCGAGGCGGCCTCGGTGACGGGGAGGTGGTTGTCGGTCGCGGGGGGCTCGGGGGTGTCGCTCACGGGAGGCTATATAGGACGAGTCCCGGTGCTTGGCGCGGGGGCTGGTGACGCCGGATGGCAGCAGTAATAGGCTGTGCCGCCTGGCCGCGCCGGGCGGGGCCGACGCGGTCTGGAAACCTTTTGGGTGTCTTCTATGTTGTGGACTTTATGTGACCGGTGTCCGCGTGTGTGTGCGGACCCGGTCTGACCTGGGGGACCTGTGCATCGTATCGACTTCAACGCCCTGTTCGAGGTGTTGCCCAGCCCGCACAATATCATCGACCGCGAGCTGAGGTTCGTGGCGGTCAACAGCGCCTATGAGCAGGCGACCGGGCGGTCGCGCGAGGAGCTGATCGGGCGGGGGATGTTCGAGGCGTTTCCGAACCCGGGCGAGGCCGGGCGGCGCCTTCGCGAGAGCCTGGAGTCGGTGTTGCGGACCGGCGAGGCGGACACCCTGGCCTTCATCCACTACGAGATCCCCGGGCGGGACGGGCGGATGCAGGACCGCTACTGGTCGGCGGTGCATACGCCGATCCGGGGGGCCGACGGCACGGTCGAGTTCGTGCTGCAGAACACGGTGGACGTCACCGACTGGCAGAAGGCGCAGGCGGCGGCGGCCTTGCCGCCGGGGGCGACGCCGGTCGGGACCGAGCTGCTGCAGCGGGCGCAGGAGGCCGAGCGGGCGCAGGTCAGCGCCGTGCAGGCGGGCGAGGACTTCAAGCGATTGTTCCGTCAGGCGCCGGGGTTCATCGCCGTGCTGACCGGCGAGAGCCATGTCTTCACCTTCGCCAACGACGCCTATCTGAAACTGATCGGCGGGCGCCAGGCGGTGGGGCGGACGGTGGCCCAGGTTCTGCCCGAGGTGGTCGGCCAGGGGTTCATCGACCTGCTGGACCGGGTCCAGAGCAGCGGCGAGCCGATCGGCATGACGGCCGCGCCGGTCCTGCTGGAGGGCAAGGACGGGGCTTTGCGCCAGCGGTTCGTGGATTTCACCTATCAGCCGATCTTCGACGGGAAAGGCGGGGTGAGCGGCATCTTCGTGCAGGGCGCCGACCGGACCAATGAGGTGCGGGCCGCCGAGCGGCAGAAGCTGCTGGTCGACGAGCTGAACCATCGGGTGAAGAACAGCCTGGCGACCGTGCAGTCGATCGCCGCCCAGACCCTGCGCTCGACGCCGGACCCGGAGGCCTTCCGCGAGGCCTTCGAGGCGCGGATCATGGCGTTGTCGACCGTGCACAACCTGCTGACCGGCGCCGGCTGGGTGGGGGCGGACCTGCGCGGCGTCCTGGAGGGCGAGCTGTCGCCGCACGGCCCCGAGCGGGTGAGCCTGGAGGGCCCGAAGGTCGAGCTGTCGGCGCAGGAGGCGCTGAGCGTGGCGATGCTGTTCCACGAGCTGGCGACCAATGCGGCCAAGTTTGGCGCCCTTTCGACGGCCGAGGGCCGGCTGGCGGTGCGCTGGGCGCTGAACGGGAAGCGGCTGACGCTGTCCTGGACGGAGCGCGGCGGACCGGCGGCGACCACGCCGACGCGCCGGGGCTTTGGATCACGGCTGATCGAGCGCACCGCCAGTCACGAACTGGGCGGCCGGGCGATAGCGCGCTACGAGCCGGAGGGCCTGCGGCTGGATCTCGACGTGACGGTGGGCGGCGCGGGCTAGGGCGGCCCGATCGTCTGCGGCGGCGGCGGCGGTCTAGACCCCGTCCAGATCCACGCCGCTGCGGCGCAGTTGGCCGACGAGGCGCAGGGTGTCCTGATAGATCTGCTCGGCCAGTCGCTTCATGGATGGCTCGGCGATCTTGGCGGAGCAGGTGAGGATGCCGCTGCGGCTGAC
>JANPKF010000827.1:0-2147 GCA_031425895.1 Caulobacteraceae bacterium
GTCGTGCAGCGGCTTCAGCGCCACCAGAAGCCCCGCGGTCGTGCAGTTGGGGTTGGCGATGATGTTCTTCTTGCGGAAGCCCTCGATGGCGTCGGGGTTCACCTCCGGCACGATCAGCGGCACGTCCGGGTCCATCCGGAAGTGGCTCGAGTTATCGATGACGATGGGACCGGCGCGGCCGATCTTCTCACCCCAGGCCTTGGACACCGAGCCGCCGGCGCTCATCAGCACCAGATCGACGGTCGAGAAGTCGAACTGCTCCAGATCCTTGCATTTCAAAGTCTGCTCTTTGAACGAGACTTCCATGCCCATGGATTTGCGGGACGCGATCGCATGGATCTCGTCGACCGGAAACTCCAGTTCCTCGAGGATGTTGAACAGTTCGCGACCCACGTTGCCCGTGGCGCCGACGACGGCCACTCGGTAGCCCATCGGTAGTCTCCAGTTTCACTTAAGGCGCGGAGCGATACGCCTCCGCTGGAACCCGTGCAAGGCGAGGAAACCTTCAGGCCCGTTAAGGCCCCCTTTTCGGACGGTTTGTGGCCGGCCGATAGGGTCTAGGTCTGTCGCACATTCATGGAAGGCACCGATATGGCGACGCTGTTTCTCACCTACAAGCTGAAGCCCGGAACTGCACCGGAAGACTTCGAAAACTGGATACGCAACACCGACTATCCGGCCATGCGCGGCCTGCGGCGGGTCGCGTCCTACGTCAACTACAAGGCCACCGGCCTGCTGCTGGGCGAAGGCAGCCCCAGCGTCGACCACGTCGAGGTGTTCGACATCCCGGACCTCGCCGGGTTTGTGGCCGAGGACATGCCGGGCGGGGTGGTGCAGGCGGTCATGGGTGAGTTCATGGGCCTGGTCGACAACCCGGAATTCATCATCGCCGAAGCGGTGGTCTGACTCCCTCCCCTTTATGGGGAGGGACAGGCGCCGAAGGCGCCCGGGTGGGGTACGAAAATCATAGGCCGCCAGCCTTCAGGGACTAGCGCGCTACATCAGACTTCCCCACCCGTCACGCTGCGCGTGACACCCTCCCCATGAAGGGGAGGGAGGAGCGTGACTTAACGCGCCCGCCGATACGTCAGGTCGAAGCCGGGCTTCCAGGTGACGCCCTTGTCGGCCGAGGTCTCGCCGAACTGGCGGACAGAGCCATCGACGAGGGGGGTGTAGGTCATGCGGGTCAGGGTCCCGCTCCAATCGCCCTGAATGACGATGGCCGTGCCGTTCCAGCCGCCCCGGAACTCCGCCCAGGCGCCGTTGGAATCGAGCCAGGTCTGGCGCCAACCCTTTTCGTCGGGCCGCCAGGCGTTGAGGCTGCCGCCGCCGGTTCCCTTGAGCGGCTTCCAGTTCTCGCGGACGGCGCAGCCGCCATAGAGCTTTTCGATGGTGCTGCGGGCGACCAGGACCTCCTGGCCGGTGGGGTAGACGTCCCAGTTTCCGACCCAGAAATCGAACTGACGGCGCTCGGGCTCCTGGCAAGGCGCGGCCGGCGCCGTCTGGGCCAGAGCAGGCGTGGCGGCGATGGCCAGCGCGGCGGCGGCAAGCAGTGTCTTGAACATGGGGAGTCCTCCCGAATCGACCCTCGCCCTAGCGTGACCGGCGCCGCGTTAAGCTTCAATCACCAGAACGCCTGCGGACGAAATCGATGACGCCCGAAGCGGCGCTTACCCCCGAGGTATTGGCCGGGCGTCGCTGGCGCTGGCATGCTGGAGAAAGAGGAGCCTTCGCCATGACCTTCGCCGCCGCCGCCCTGCCGTTCGCCAAGCTGATGGGCGTCGAATTCGTGGAAGCCACGAAGGAGCGGGTGGTCGGCCGGTTGCTGGTCCGCGATGATCTGTGCACGGCTGGCTCGATCCTGCATGGCGGGGCCGTGATGGCCTTCGCCGACAGCCTGGGCGCGGTGGGAGGCTTCCTCAATCTCGCGCCCGGCCAACACACCACGACGATCGAGAGCAAAACCAACTTCCTCGGCGCCGCCAAGGCCGGGACGACGGTGACGGGGACCGCGACGCCACTGCACATCGGCGGCCGCACAAGCGTCTGGCAGACGCGGATCGAGCGAGAGGACGGCAAGCTGGTGGGACTGGTGATCCAGACGCAGTTGGTGCTCGGATGACGCAGGTCCTCTCCCTTCGGGGGAG